>CAKTVN010000099.1 GCA_934623545.1 uncultured Oscillospiraceae bacterium | reverse complement strand
ACTCTGCTGTTCGGCAGATATGCGATATATGGCACAAAACCATCTCCTTTCCGCAATAATTATAATATTTTTCTCCAATTTATGCAAGAATTCCAGCATTCCCGTTTTTAAACTGCCGTTTATAAATTTTTTTGGAAAACGGTTTGATCGATTTGTTTTTTCCGCTCCGGTTTGTGAAATAGGGGGTATCCCCAATTCTGGGGACACCCACATTCTAGTGGGTCTGCGCAATTTTGAGCAGGCCCCTTCGTATGTTTTTCGTACAAAGGCAGAGCGATCGTAATTCGGTACGGCAAAAGGGGCGATTCCTCACTTTTGAGGACACCTCCCCGCGTCAAATATGACGCACCCGTGCTTGAAAATTTAAGCACCTGTTTCGCGGCTGAAAATTCAGCGGCAAAAAATATGTCTTGAGCGGGACAAAATCAGAAAACGCGGTAGAACAATAACTATAGAAAATGCAAAGGAGTTTTTCACATGAACGAACAAGACATTATCAACCTGATTCTCGGCGAGCCTGACGGCGACTTTCATGGAACAGTTCCCAGCGAGGAAAAACGGCAGCTGTTCGACCGGCTGCGCGGCCATGCCGGGGCGCTCATGCGCCATACGCACGGAAGCATGACCATTCAAGAGCCGACGGAAGCCCGCTCCAGTGCCAGCCTGACGCTCGACGTGCCGCTTCCCGTCGTGGTGCTGAACGAATACGTCCGCAAGCATTTTGCCATGCTCATGGAGTTCAGCGACAGCGTATCCCTTTCAAACACCGGCGGCAGACTGCGCATCGGGTGTACCGTCTGCGGTTTGTGGGAGAAGTGACGGCAGAACGTGGACGGATGGAGAAGTGCTGCCAGATTAGAGTAATCTAACCGACGTTTCATAATTGTAAAACCATGCCGTCGGCGCTTGTACTGACGGATACGCCCTGACCGCCGCGCCGGTCGATACTCCCGCCGCAAAGTTTCCTATATCTGAGAATCTGCAAATTTGAGATATGTGCAGTGAAGCAGCCGGAAGTTAAGGTTTTGCCCAATTTCATAAATGAAAAACCGTGAGAAAGCCGCTCCTCGCCTCTCACGGTCTTTTATGAATTCTTATGAGTCCGTCTGTTGCTTGACCTCCGGTCATGCAGGCGGCAGGCAGGCCGTCTCCTATCGTGTATATGATGCGGCGGTCTCCGACATCCGGACTGGGGTTCCTCACGATCGCCGGATGCCGCCTTCACGCAGAAGCCCGTTCATGCCATGTGCGCAATGCCCTTTCTCCGGGTGTGGGATGGTCGTGATGAATTTTTCGACGGGTCTCTATGCCGATTCAGTATTTCAAGAGGGACTGTTCTTGCGCTTCATAGGCGTCTCAAGCGTGCCGTGTGCTGTTCTTTCGGGCTTGGGGTACTCAGACAGTCATGCTTCAGCTGTTCGCCGTGCGCTGCATCGTCAGTCTCACCTTGTGCTGTCGCTCTTGCTGTGGGTGCTGCTTTGCTGTGGGCGCCGCTTGCTGTGTGGATGCCGCTCACTGTGTGGTTGGCTTCACGTTCAGGCTGGCGCTGCTTATACTCTGCGGCAAGCTCCGGGCCTCACCCTTGCCAGCTTCATGCGCCTGCTGGTTCGCGGTAAATGTGCGGTAAATTGGGGTACCATAAACGAAACAATTTTATTTGCGGCCACTATTCTTTGAAGCCCGAGCTTTTGTATATCGGCTGGCCGTTCCGCTCAACCTTCAAGATGGAAAGCGGCTTTTGATTCCGGCTGAAATCGCGACCTTCGCGTTTCAGAAAAATCGACTTCGAAAACGCTATGCCATCCTTCGATTGATCTGTAAACAGAAATACAACGTCCTCGCACCTTGCCAAAATCAGATTCTCGGCTTTAATTTTTGTATAGAACAGCAGCACTTCCGGATTGAACTTATACACGCTGAACGACGTATCCAGCGCCTGTCTCAGCTTCGTTATCGCCGTCAGCCGCTCTTTGATGGCTTCCCAGTTTTCACTCTTTGCTATATGCTTCTGCGTGATTCGCCCGGTCAGCGCCGCATCGACTGCCTTTGCGTGCGAAAACCGAAACGGTAAAACAATATCGTTCATGTACTGAAAGCCTGCCAGATGGTAGAACTCGCTGACCTCAAATTTTAACGTGATTGTGTGTAAAACACCGCGCTTTCCATAGGTGATCCGGTATGTAAAGGCGGTCAGCTCCTGCCACGCGGACGCAGCTTCATACAACAAATCCATCGCATATGTCTCTCTTTACAAAAAAGGAGGCCTCGCGCGGACGCAAAGCCTCAAATCAAGTGTTTTCTTTCGGCAAATGCCTATTCGGGTTGAGGTAACACATAACCCTCGGTCAGACTCCACGGAAAACTGCTTCCCGAAACAGCTCGCCGCTTCGACGTCACGGCAGACAAACTCGTTGCTGCCTACTTGAAGTATATGCAGTTTTCGCTGTTTTGTCAATGCAATTTCGTTAATTTTTTTAACTCCCGAAACGTCTCTCGGCGTCTGATTGGCGTCTGTCAGCGCTTTTCGCTGTCCCGCTCCAGCGTCTCCGAGATCGCACGGTTAATAAGACCGTTCGTACTCTCGCAGTGCGTTTCGCCCTACAAATTCAGGCCCTGTATTGCGTTCTCATACAGAAACGCTTTCAGCGGCTCGGCCTCGGCGGTGTTGTAGTAGTTCAGCAGCGCTTCGTTGAATTGCTCCATGTTTTGATCTCGGATGGTCAGAACGCCCGCTCCGGCTTGCAGCAGGATCTTGTTTGCCAGCGTCAGGCTGGTGCGCTTATTGCCGTCCCAGAAGAGTTGCCCGCGCGTACCCCAGCAGAAGGCATTCAGCGCCTTTTCTGTAGCCGAGGTATCGGCGGCAAGGATCGCGGCCAGCTCTGCCCGAACGGCTGCTTCCTGCGGCACAGGCGGCGCGTAGTCCGTGCCGGAGATGGCCACGCTGCCGGTGCGCAGCCTGCCCCACTCCAAAGCCTCATTGCGGGCAATGAATTCGTTGAGCTTGCAGAGGTATTCCAGCGTGACCGGCTCGTTGATCGAACCCATCAGAAAGCGCCAAGCGTCACGCATATTCAAAATCGCCTGGATATCGTCGAGCTGCACACCGGGAACGTTGACGCCCTCCAGAATGGTCTTGGTCTGCGGGAAGGTCACGGCGCGGTTTTCCATCTTCATGCCGCAGTAGACGTTTTCATCCCACTTCTTCTTTGCAAGGAAGCGGCTCTGCTCCGGCGTCAGGTGGTATCGGTCAACGTAGGTCATTCTGCGTCACCTTCCTTTGCGCTTTCGGCGCGGAGAAGATACCGCTGCAATTCCAGCACCCACGCCGGGCGAAGATCGCCGACAAGCAGCAGCTCGCCGTTCTTGTACTCTGCGACCTCGACAAAGCCGTTGTCATTGTCAAAGAAATGCGCCTCGTCACAGTACGGCAGCACCTTCGACACGGCCTCCCAGCGGCCCGCAAAACGGCGCAGGACGTCTTCTGTCCCGATGTTATGCCCGCCGCGCTTCACACGGTTCGCGATGCGTGCAAGGCTTTCCTCCGGCGTGTCAAGGCCGACATAGTACAGTCGAACTGTATAGCCGTCCTGCTTCGCTCTGGCCGCCGTCTGCGCCGTGCGGAAGCCGGACAGCGTGGATTCCTGCGTAAAAGATATGCCTTTGTTCAGGCAATCGTCCATGCGCCGGATCGACATTTTGCCGCCCTCAAGCGGGCTGACGCCTGCAAGCGCCGTGATGCGGTCAACGTCCACGATCACGCCCAGATCATTGCGCTGCGCCCGCAGAACACCGGTCAGACTGCTTTTGCCCGTGCCGTTCACGCCGCCGATGATGGTATAGACCTTCATTCTGCGTCACCGTCCATTTCTTCCGTGTACTCCAGAATGTCTCCTGGCTGGCAAGTCAGCATGGAACAAATACGGCCTATATTTGCCCACGAAACAAGCTCACCACCGCGCAGTTGCTGGATCGTACTCTCAGCCAGCAGCTTTTCGCGACGTAAGCGCGTCGTGTTGTAGCCTGCTGCCTTGAGAGCGGGAAGAATCTCAATCTTGTATTTCACTGGCATAGTTGACCACTCCTTTCCTGTGCTGGGGCAATTTTGAGTAAACCCTCTTTTCCACTATCCGCATTATAGCAGGAAAATACACGAAAAGCAAGTGTAAATATTGCACGATATATACACGGAATATTTGTGTAATCCGTCGATTGAATTACACGGAAATATCGTGTATAATTAAGACAGTCAAGGGGAACAAACGAAAACAGTTCAGACACCGGCAGAAGATGGACGAAGAACATTTACAAGAGTTGGGAAGGATCAGCAAAGTGCAGCAAGGCTCACGAGATCAGTTGAAAGCCCCCAGCCGCCGGAGTTCCCCGGAATAAAGAAAAGCGCTCCCGGAGGCCGTAGGAAGCAAGCCGGAAGCGCAGCCGAAAAGGGCTGCTTGCAGTATAGCACAGCCCGCCGAAAAAGGAAAGGGGCTTCACCAATGAGCAATACAGAAATTCAGAGCAAGGTCAACGAGCTGCGTGAACTGCGCCGCATGGCCGACGAACTCACCGCTGAGATTGAAAGCATTCAGGATGCGATCAAGGCACACATGACCGCCATCGACGCCGACACGCTGACAGGTGCGGATTACAAGATCACGTGGAAGAGCGTGACCAGCAGCCGTTTTGACAGCACGGCGTTCAAGAAGGCCATGCCGGAGCTGGCCGAGCGCTTCACCAAGTCCGCCACAGGCCGCCGCTTTATTGTGGCGTAAGAGAGGACAGCGGGCGGGCCTTCCCGCCCGCACCTCAGACAGGCTTGTGAGCCGGAAAGAAATTAAACATGGAAAGGATCATAACCGCCGCCGGTGTGAGCGCTGCGTGGCGCAGTATGAGCGGTGAAGCACAATATATCGTCTTGCAGAAAATGGCGTGGACGGTCCGCAGAGGCGGCAGCAAGCGCGGTGCGGAGTGGATACGGACACAGGACGATGCAATGACTGTGGCGGCCGAAGCGTAGCTCCGAATGGACACAGCGCTGGAGCGCAACGAACAGGCCGAAGAACCGCGAACGCTCAAGCTGATCCTGTACGGCGCTTGTGCGCAGGCCGCAAATACTATCAGCCGCAGAGAAAAGCGCCATAGCGGCCGCTCTATCAGCATGACCGCAGAGGCTGGTGAAATGGCTGGCCTTTTCGATAGGAACGCCGCCAATGTATCGCCTGTACCCGCTCCGGAGGAAACCGCCATACAGTGGGATCTTCTCGCCCTGCTCCTGCAAACGGACGAAGAACGCCGCATCGCCGGGCGCATAGCTGAGGGCTTGAGCGTCCGGGAGATCGCCGCCGCGCTGGGTATGAGCAAATCGGCAGTCCAGCGCCGCATTGACCACATCAGAAATCGTGCCCGCCTTCTGGCAAGCGCATAATAGAAAGGATGAATAATATGGAAAACAAGGAACTGAAAGAATTCAAGGAAATCCTGCACGAAGTCAAAGATCCTGACCGCTTTGAAAAATTCCTGCTCTTCTGCATGGCGCGTCTGGAGCGCGGTGAAGAGGTTTCGGACATCTGGAACGCATGGAATGCTGGGCCGCATAGCAGCGGCCAGTCAGCGCACCCCGCTTTGGCGGCGGGAGTCTAAAAAGGGAAAATCAGCTGAGAGAGGAGGAGCAATCCTCCTCTTATTTTTTCTGTCTGCGGGACAGAACCCGAAAATGCAGCAGATATAATTAAGACCCAAATAAGAAACGGAGGGATTCTATGAATCAGGACACACACCTTTACATCGAAGTGAATCAAAAGCACGGGCATGGGTATCAGGTGCATATCCTCATTGACGGCATTGTCGATACCACAATGGCCGATGAGCCGTTCAGCCTGTATGACGCGCTTGGCGGCGCACAGCTCACGCTGGAGGCCGTAAACAAAGAGCGCGGGACAAATTACCTGCTGCCTGACGTGCTGCTGGTGAGCCGCGAGGCGGCGGAAGCGGAACGGCGTACCGATTTTCTGAGCGCAAAGCTCCTGCGGGATAACGGCGGCAGCTCCGGCCCGTGGCTGACGATCCGGGAAAACCAGCAGCCGGAAGACTGCATTACGGCCTGTGAAGCGATCTGCCTCGCCTATGCCGCTGCGCGGGAAGATCACAAGCCGAAAGGAAACGATGTCTGCATGGCCTTCTGCCGGCATCTTGCGCTCAAGCGCTATGGCGGCGGTGCGTCGCAGCTCTATGCAGACCTCATGCGTCAGCCAACGACCGAGATGGGCTATGCATGGATCAGGCAGGCATTTCAGGCAGTTGACATCGGCGCAGCAACAATCCAGCAATGGTTTTCTGCGGAATAAAGCAAAGCTTAAAATGTACCGAAAAGGAGCAAACAAAATGGATAAATTACAAGTAATCAATCATAACAGCATCGACGCCG
>CAKTVN010000098.1 GCA_934623545.1 uncultured Oscillospiraceae bacterium | reverse complement strand
TTCCCTTCGTCTTTTTCTATAACATCGCGACCGGTATTTTCTCCGCTCTCGGCGACTCGAAAACGCCGTTCTGGTTCCTCGCTGCATCGTCGACTGCCAACATCGGGCTGGACATTGTTTTTGTCACGAAGCTTCAGATGGGCGTCGCGGGCGTCGCCTGGGCGACCTTCCTCTGCCAGGGCGTCAGCTGCGCGCTCGCGCTCACCGTCGTGCTCCTGCGTCTGCGCGGCATCCGCTGTGAAACGCGCGCGAAGCTCTTTGACGCGGGCATTCTGCGGCAGTTCGTCGGCGTCGCCGTCCCCAGCATTTTGCAGCAGAGCTTCATCTCCGTCGGCAACATCATCATTCAGGGCACGATCAACGGCTTCGGCGCGGGCGTCATGGCGGGCTACTCCGCCGCCGTCAAGCTCAACAACCTCGTCATCACATCCTTTACGACGCTCGGCAACGGCATTTCGAACTACACCGCGCAGAATCTCGGCGCGCAGAAGCTCGACCGCATCCGCGCCGGCTTCCGCGCGGGTCTGCGCCTCGTCTGGATCATCAGTCTCCCACTGTTCCTGCTCTATTTCTTCGCCGGGCGCTGGGCGCTGGGACTGTTTCTGGAAAACCCGACGCAGATCGCCATCGACACCGGCGTCATGTATCTGCGCATCCTCTCGCCGTTCTACTTCGTCGTGTCGGCGAAGATCGTCGCGGACGGCATTCTGCGCGGCTGCGAGCAGATGTGGCAGTTCATGGTCGCCACCTTCACCGATCTTATTCTCCGCGTCGCGCTGGCGATCGTGCTCTCCAAAACGGCGCTCGGCGTGACCGGCATCTGGTGCGCCTGGCCGGTCGGCTGGGGTGTCGCGACCGTGATCTCGCTGACGTTCTATCACCGCGAGCGCTGGACCGCGCGCATTCTCATCAAGGAGGGCGCAGCGGACGAGCTCGGCGAAGCCTGAGCGGCAAGTTCAAAAAAATCGGGGACGATGCCTTGCATCGTCCCTTTTTGTGTAAAGAAAACCACGCGTTAGACGCGTGGTTTTCTTTACACAAAAAAGCCCGCCTTGCGGCGGGCTTTTTCAGTCGATCAATAACCGGGCTTCCCCAGCAGATGGAACATATTCTTCTTATAAGCCTCCACACCGGGCTGGTTGAAGGGGTTGACGCCGGACATATAGCCCGACAGCGCACAGGCGTACTCAAAGAAGTAGATGAGTGCGCCAGTGGACGCCTCCGTGATCTTCGGCAGGCGCAGCAGCGTGACCGGAACGCCGCCGTCGACGTGCGCGGCGCGGGTCGCCTCCATCGCCTTTTCGTTGATATAGCTCATTTCACGTCCGGCGAGGTAATTCAGACCATCCAGATCGTCCGCGTCCTGCGGGACCTTGACGCAGGTGCGCGCCTCGTCGAAGAACACGACCGTCTCCTGAAGGCTGCGCAGACCGTCCTGCATATACTGCCCCATCGAGTGCAGGTCCGGCGTCAGATCGACGGACGCAGGGAAGATCCCCAGCTTGTCCTTGCCCTCGGATTCGCCGTAGAGCTGCTTCCACCACTCGGACATGAAGCGGAAGGACGGCTCATACGCGGCAAGGATCTCGATGTGCTTGCCGGTCTTGTACAGATACTGCCGCTGCATGGCGTACTGCGCCGCAGCGCTCTCAACGCCCTGCTCCAGCAGCAGCGCCCGCTCGTCCGCCGCGCCCTGCATCAGCTTCTCGATGTCGATGCCGCAGCAGGCGATCGGCAGCAGACCGACCGCGGTCAGAACGCTGTAGCGTCCGCCGACGTCGTCGGGCACGACGAAGGTCTCATAGCCCTCTTTTGTCGCCAGCGTCTT
This sequence comes from uncultured Oscillospiraceae bacterium, assembly GCA_934623545.1. Lineage (GTDB taxonomy): Bacteria > Bacillota > Clostridia > Oscillospirales > Oscillospiraceae > CAG-170. Next base: position 4,612 of record CAKTVN010000098.1, on the reverse strand, counting down.
GAGCGCGCCGCGCGCCTTGTCGGTGGTGGCGAAGATGCGCTCACGCGCGCCGTCCTTGCCGTACTTCTTCTCGAGCATCTCCTTGAAGATGCGGAAGGCGATGGCAGGCTCGGTGGTGGTGCCGGATTTGGAGATGACGTTCACGGAGAAGTCGCGGTCGCCCAGCATGGTGACGACGTCCGTCAGCGCGTCGGAGGAGATGCCGTTGCCGAGGAAGTAGACGTCCGGCGTGTCCTTGGGAAGGGCATTGTAGTTCGGGCTCTTGAGCAGCTCGATGACGGCGCGCGCGCCGAGATAGGAGCCGCCGATGCCGATGACGACCAGCGCCTTGGAGTTGACCTTGATCTTCTCCGCAGCCTTCTGGATGCGGGCGAACTCTTCCTTGTCATAGTCGACGGGCAGATTGACCCAGCCAATGAAGTCATTGCCTGCGCCGCTGCCGCTGAGCAGCGTGTCGATGGCATTTTTGCAGGCAGCCTTGTCCAGCGTATGCGGCTGGACGAATTTTTCCGTTCCGGAACGATCGATTTTTACCATAATAAATTCCTCCTGTGGGATTCGGGTTTTAGGGTGTATCTGAAAACTGAAAACGTGACCGGCTGCGAGGGATCTTCGCGCTGAGCAAGACATTTTCCCGCAGGAATACCGACGTATTTCAAGGTTCCCAAGGAAAAATGCCGCAGCGCAGTACGAAAAGGGGTGCTGTCCGGGTGCGTTGGCAGTTTTCCGGTACTCCCTAAGGTTTGATCAGTGCAGCTCCGTATCGCGGCGCAGCATGGCGGCGCCGATGATGCCGGCGTCGTTGCCCATGACGGCGGGGACGACCGGTCCGTGCGCCGCATAGAAGCACTTTCCGGCGAGCTTCTCGCGAAGCGGCGCGAACAGGAACTCTCCCGCCGCGCACAGCCCGCCGCCGATGGCAAGCACCTCGGGGTCAAGGATGTTGAAGATCGAGGCGCAGGCGGAGCTCAGATGCTCTACGTAGGCGTCAAAGACCTTCAGGGCGGTCACGTCGCCCGCCTTCGCGCAGTCGACGACCAGCTTCGCGTCGACCAGCGCGGCGTTGCCGCCCGAGCGCTCAGCAAGCATTCCTCTGGGGTCGGACTGCATGGCGCGCGCGCCCTCTCTTGCGAGCGCCGACGCGGCGCAGTATGCCTCGATGCAGCCGTGGTTGCCGCAGGTGCAGGGCTCGCCGCCGTCGACCAGATAGGCGTGTCCGAGCTCGACGCCCTGGTTCATGCCGCCGTTGAACATTTTGCCGCCGAGGATGATGCCGCCGCCGAAGCCGGTGCCAAGCGTGAAGAGCACGGCGGTCTTGCAGCCGACGAATGCGCCCTTATACAGCTCCGCCAGTGCGGCTCCGTTGGCATCGTTCGCCATGAAGACCGGGACGCCGGGAAAGCGCGTCTCGACGAGCTTTTTGAATGGGACGTTGCAGAAGCCCAGATTGTAGGCGTTCAGAACGACCTCGCCGCTGGGGTCGATGCTTCCGGGGACGACGATGCCGATGCTCTGAAGCGTGCTCTCTGAGACCTTTGCCGCAGCCAGCACGCCGCGGACCGCCTCTGCGAGCCGGTCTGCGACGACCTCCGCGCCGTCGTGCGGGAAGCGGACGGAGGTCTGCTCGACGATCTCCAATGAATCGTTTACAAGTCCGATTTTGATGTTGGTCCCGCCAATATCTACGCCGATCTGATACATAGAAATGCCTCGCTTTATCTGTTGTCCTCTCTATTTTAGCGTGTTTCCGCGCCGCGTCAAGTCCTTTCCGGGAGCAGCTGCATGAAATTCCGATAAAAAATGCGTGAAAGCGTCTCCTCGTCCAGCCCGAGCGCCTCGATCTGCTCCACCATCCGCTTCGGCTCCCACATGGGGAAGTCCGAGCCGAAGAGGAAGCGCTCCGCGCCGAAGCGGTCGAGCATCCGCAGCACGAACTCGCGCGGGATCATGGGCGTGGTGCTGGAGGTGTCATAGAGCACGTTTTCCGGCAGCGGATGCTCATACGACAGCTCCCACGCCTGCCAGCCGCCGAAGTGCGCCGCGATGACGCGCAGGTCCGGCGCCTGCCGCAGCAGGTGCATCAGCCGCTGCGGCGTGGAGAAGTCATAGCGGCTGTCGCCCATGTGAAACAGGACCGGCAGCCCGCGCCGGGCGATGGAGCGGTAGGTCTCGATGCCGGAGGGGTCGTCGATGGGAAGCTTCTGAAACTCCGGATGAATTTTCAGCCCGCGCAGCCCAAGCTCCTGAAGCCGGTCGAGCTCCTCCTCAAAGCCGTCCATGCCGGGATAGATCGAGCCGAAGCCGATGAAGCTCGGGTGCGAGGCGGCAGCTGCGGCGATGAAGCGGTTGATGCCGCGCGTCTGGTGCGGCGTGACGGCGGAGCTGCTGATGACGCAGCGCGAAATGCCCGCCTTTTCGTCCTCCTGCAAAAGCCGGTCGACGCTCGCCGCACAGTACATGGGCGTGCTGTAGAAATCTCCGATGGAATGCGCGGCGCGGTCCGCCAGCTTGTCCGGGAACACGTGCGCGTGAATGTCTGTGATCTGCATAGTATCTTTATAATAGCCTTCTTTCATGCACTTTCCAGCAGACTATAGCATATTTTTCCCGGACTTACAACCGTTCCTGTCCGTGCGATGAAAAAACGCTTGACAAGCGGGGACGGCGGACCTATACTGTAGAAAAATTACATAAAAATTTTTATACAAGGAGGAGGCGCGATGCTCCGTCAGACCCTTCGCCGCCTGTACCGGCAGCTGCGTCTGAGCAGCTACCGCAGTATGTTCGGCGCGATCCGCGAACGCAGCGGCAGCCTCAGTGCGACCGAGGCATTCTCCGCCGACGTGATCCAGCTGCTCGGGACGCCGACGCTGTCGCAGTTTGCGCAGTGCCTCGGCATTTCTCAGCCGAACGCCACCTATAAGGTCAACAGTCTGGTCGCCAAGGGCTATGTCGAAAAGCTCCCCTCGACCGAGGACCGCCGCGAGATCCGCATCCAGCCGGCAGAAAAGCTGCGGCGCTATCTTGCGCGCGGCGAGGGCTTCTTCGGGCAGGCGGAGGAGCGGCTTTCAGAGGTTTACACACAGGAAGAGCTTGCGCTGACGGCGCGCGTGCTGGACACGCTGCTCGATGAGCTGGAAAAGGAGGAAACGAAGTGATCGATCTCTTTGAAAAATGTGAAAAAAGGATGCTTGCGGATGAAATCCGCGAGCTGGGACTGTATCCGTATTTTCACGCGCTGGAATCCAAGCAGGACGTCGAGGTCCTGATGGAGGGCAAGCGGCGCATCATGCTGGGCTCCAACAACTATCTGGGGCTGACGACCTGCCCGGAGGTCATCGAGGCGGGCATCCAGGCATACCGGGAGCTGGGCTCGGGCTGCTCCGGCTCGCGCTTTCTCAACGGCACGCTGAGGCTCCATCTGGAGCTGGAGCGGGAGCTGGCGGAGTTTCTGCACAAGGATTCTGTCGTCACGTTTTCGACCGGCTTCCAGTCCAATCTCGGCATCATCAGCGCCATCGTCGGAATGCACGACTACGTCATCATGGACCGCGAAAATCACGCGAGCCTCTATGACGGCTGCCGCCTTTCCTTCGGCAAGATGCTGCGCTTCCGGCACAACGACATGGACGATCTGGAAAAGAAGCTTCAGAAGGTCCCCGGGAACTGCGGCTGCCTGATCGTCACGGACGGCGTGTTCTCCATGGGGGGCGACATCGCGAACCTGCCGGAGATCTGCCGCCTTGCGAAGCAGTACGGCGCGCGCGTGATGGTGGACGATGCGCACGGACTCGGCGTCATCGGCGACGGCGGGCGCGGCACGGCGAGCTATTACGGGCTGGAGGATGAGGTCGACATCTACATGGGGACGTTCTCCAAGTCGCTTGCGTCGCTTGGCGGCTATATGGCTGCATCGGCGCGCGTGGCAGACTATGTGCGCCACAACTCCCGCCCGTTCATCTTCTCCGCCTCCATCCCGCCTGCAAACTGCGCCGCCGCGCTCGCCGCGCTGCGGCAGCTGCGCGCGCATCCGGAGCTGGTCACGACGCTTCAGGGCAACGCCCTTTATATGCGCAAGCAGCTGACGGAGCGGAGCATCAAAATGCGCCCGTCGAACGGCGACTGCATCCCGATCATCCCGATCTACACCTATGAGGAGATCCCGACGCTCGAGATCGCGAAGGAGCTTTATGACGGCGGCGTCTATGTCAACAGCTCCCTTCCACCCGCGGCGGCGCCGCATGAGTGCCTGCTGCGCACGAGCCTGATGGCAACGCACACGCACGCGCTGATCGACGAGGCGGTCGACGTGATCGCGGAGGTTTTGAGGAGGCATGATCTATGAGTGAAAAGGTATGCGTCATCACCGGCGGGACCTCCGGCATCGGAAAATGCACGGCGGAGGCGATGCGCGAAAAGGGCTACGCGGTCTATGAGCTCAGCCGCCGCGCCCAAGGGCTGGAGGGCTTTTACCACATTCCGACCGACGTGACAAAGCCGGAGATGGTGGACGCGGCGATCGCAGAGGTGCTTCAGAAGGAGGACCACATCGACGTGCTCATCAACAACGCCGGCTTCGGCGTGTCCGGTGCGGTAGAGTTTACGGAGCCGG
>CAKTVN010000097.1 GCA_934623545.1 uncultured Oscillospiraceae bacterium | reverse complement strand
CTCCAAAAAGAAATCCGCAGACTGGAAAAAGAGAAATCGACCATGCAGAAGCGCAAAGCCGAGCTGGATGCGATTTTTAAGAAGCTCTATGAGGACAGTGTGCTGGGCCGTATCACGGCAGAACAGTTCCAGCTGCTCTCTGCCAGTTACACCGATGAACAGGCAAAACTGACAGAAGCCCTTCCGCGGCGAGAAACAGAGATCCAACGGCTGAAAGATACGGTAAGCAACACGGCAGCGTTCCTCGACAAAGCGAAGCGGTACACGGATATTCAAGCGCTGACACCGGAGCTGCTGCGGCTCTTCATCCAGAAGATCGTGGTGCATGAAAAGGAAGTAAAGTGGTCCAAGCATGCACCGCAGACTGTGGAGATCCACTACGCCGACATTGGCTGCATGGAGAACAGACAGACAGCAGAACCGGAACAGCACAAAGATATCCCAATGGTATCCTGAACCATTCCCGGCTATACACCGATAGGAAACCCGGCTGGTACCTGAAGCACCAGCCGGGTATCCCCCGCCGCCATTGTTACCCCTGTCAGGGGGGCAGCAAACTGCTGCTCGCTTTTCTTTGCTTCAAATCTCACCCTTCGCGTGCCTTGCACGGTGCAAAATCAGCTCCGCCGCAACGCTGATCGCGATCTCATCCGGCGTCTGCGCCTCGATCGCCAGACCGATCGGCGCGTGGATGCGCGCAAGCGCCGCCTCCGGGATGCCGTTTTCCATCAGAAACGCGTTCGTCGCGGCGATCTTCCGGCGGCTGCCGATGCAGCCGACATAGGTCGCGTCGGTGCGCATCGCCTGAAGCAGCACGGCGCGGTCCGCCTGATGTCCGGGCGTCATGATGACGACATAATCCTCCGGACCGATCGTGAGCGTTTCGGAGAGCTTTTCGTAATCCCCGAAGATCACGCGCACTGCCTCGGGATAGACCTCCGGCTTCGCGAAGTCCGGGCGGTTGTCAAACACTGCCACGCGGAAGCCGATCTTTGTCAGCACCGGCACGAGCGCCTTGCCGACATGACCGCCGCCGAAGATATAGACCGTGCCCGCGCGGGAGATCGGCTCCACATACCAGGTGGTCTCCTCCTGACGGAACGCGGTCTGCGCCGTCAGCATCGGGCGGAGCGTCTCAAGGCAGGACGCATCGGCGAACTGCACGCTGTTTCGTGCGTCATACAGCCCCATCCGGAGCACCGCGTGCTCGGAAAGCTGCAAAAACAGCCAGCTGTCCACGTCCTCATCCAGAAGCCGGAGCAGCGCCTCAACAAAGGCGAGCTCCTTCTGTGTGAAGAGCTGGAAATAAACAGTCACGCTGCCGCCGCAGATCATGCCAATGTCGTTGATCTGGTTGGGCGCGAGGCTGAATGCCTGCATATACGGCTGCTTTCCGCTGTGCAGCTCCATCGCCTGCTCCGCCGCGATGCGCTCTACCGCGCCGCCGCCGATGGTCCCGGCGGTGTGACCGTCGCAAAAGACCGCCATGCGCGCGCCCGCGCCGCGCGGCGCGGAGCCGGAGGACGCCAGCACCGTGCAGAGCACGACCGTTTCACCGCGCCCGAGCGCGTCACGAATTTGTGTAAATAGCTGTTTCATGCTGCGGTACCTCTCTTTCCGGAAAACGCCGCCCGCGCCGCTGCGCAGACACGCATCATCCGCGATAGCCTATGGCGGCGGAAATTTTCTCCGCGGCCTCTGTTACAAGCAGGATCGCGCGCTGGAAATCGTCGCTCTGGACCTGCCGGAACATCCCGACGGTCCCGAACGCATACGCGACCTCGCCGGAGGCGTTGCGGATCGGCGCGGAGACGGAGCGAAGCCCGAGCTTGTACTCTTCGTTTTCCACGGCATAGCCCTGCTCACGGATGCGCCGAAGCTCGGACGCGAACTGCTCCGGCTGTGTCAGCGTGTTCGGCGTATATGCCTTCAGCTCGATCTGCCTCAAAATACGGCGGCACTCTGCCTGCGACACGTGCGCAAGGAAGAGCTTTCCCTGCGACGTGCAGTGGACCGGCAGCCGCGCGCCGACCTCCGATACCACGCGCAGACTGGCGCGGCTCGCCTCCTCCGCCAGCGTGACCACATTGGAGTGGTCGAACACAGACAGGAAAATCGACTCACCGAGCATCTGGCAGACGCTCTGCATATAGGGTCTCGCGATCGTGCTGATGTTCCAGGAATTGCTGACGGCGCAGCCGTATTCAAACAGCCGGATGCCCAGCCAGTAGCGCCCGTCCGCGCCCTGCTCGATGAGCCCGGAGGCGCGCATGGTCGACAGCAGCCCGTGAATGGTGCTCTTCGGCCAGCCGGTTTCGCGGTACAGCTCCGTCAGCGCGACCGGCTGAGCGCGGTGTGTTAAAATATCCAAAAGGGTGATCGCTTTCGCCACAGAATGAATGATTTTTCCATCGTTTTCCGGCATGGGGTGCTCCCTCCAAAACATTTTCTATATACAGTATAGCAAGTTTCCGACCTGTATACAATATGATGCTCGTTCGGCAATGCCGAAATGTAGCGTTTTCTGCCGAACGGCGGCAGGGGAGACGCGCACGCGGCTCAGAACAGGAGGAGAGAGAAGTAGCGTATTTTTCCGTCGTTTTCCCAGCATTTCATGTGGACAGAGTCCGCCATTTTCTGCGCGTTGACGCAGTACGCGGACATACACGACGCATTTTTCCACGGACCTGCGCCCATCATCAGAAGATCGTCCAGCCCATCCGCGCGCATCTGCTCCATCAGCTGCTCGGTGAGGATGTTCTGGTGCCGCTTGGCTGCCTTCTGCTCCGCTGTGTCGGTGTAGCACACCGGCGTCACAACGATGGTCAGCACGAGCGCCGTTTTGTATTTCCGCACGCGCTGCGTCATTTCCTCGACCGTGCCGCTCTCCGGCGGGCACGCCGGGAGCACGCCGTAGTTTCCGCAGAGATTTTCCTCGCAGAACTGGCGGTATTCCGGTACGATCACAAGGTCCTTTACATCCATGAGCGCCGCGTCCGTAAAGCCGAGCGCCTTTGCCGCTTCTACATAATCCCGCATAGCTGCCTCCTGAAGTGTTTATGTTTGTCTGACGCCCCGATCGGGGCGCGAAAATCGGACGAAACGCTCAATGCGTCCGCGCCTGCCGCGCAAGGAGCGTCTTGCGCTCCGGCTGATAGGCGGAGGCGGTCAGATGGATGACCAGCTCCTCGACGGTGGAGAGCGTCGCGACCGAGCAGGCGAAGATGCTGTAGCCGGTCAGAGCGCCGTGCCCGACGAAGAACGGGACCAGAAACAGCGACGCGCCGGTCAGCTTATTGAGATAGGTGTGCATCGACGCAAAGCGCCGGAACCGCAGCGCGGCGGTCAGATATCCGCACACGCACAGAAGCAGGATCCCGCCGACCCAGAACCAGATCTGCCGCGGAAGCAGCTCAGCCAGCGCCGGGAGGATGCGGAGCATCATCACTGTGTAGAACAGAAGGTCCGCCGCGCTGTCCAGCTTCGCGCCGAGGGGGCTTGCCGTTCCGGTCGCGCGGGCGATGAAGCCGTCGAGCACGTCGCTGACGCCGCAGAGGGCGTAGACAATGAAAAAGGCGGTCGAGAACGGTGCGAGCCACAAGAGCAGGAGCGTCCCCACGATGCGCAGACAGGTCAGAATGTTCGGAAGGGTCAACAGCTTTTTCATCTCAGCCTCCATTGGCGCTGCGGCAGCGCCGCAGTTCGGATGCTTTCATTATATGCCCGAATCCGACGCGCGTCAACGAAAATCGCGCGGTCTCACTCAGAGGAAAGCCGCTTCGCCAGCGAAAGAAGCGCATGGCGCGTATTGTCCTCCGGGTGCTCCAGCACGTGGTCGAGCAGGCGGTGCAGCATCGCGCCGATCTGCGCGCCATGAAGATCTGGAAAGTCCTGCCCGCCCACTGCAAGCTCGCGCAGCGACACGCACGCTCCGGAGGCGCGGATGTCAGAGGCAAGCGCCTGCGTCCCGGTCAGGGCGGCGGTCAGCTCCGCGACCTCCCAGCCGTACTGCGCGGCGCAGCGCTTGAGCGCCAGCGCATCCATATTTGACTGGCAGCTTTGCGCGGCGGCGGTGATCTGCGTACAGAGCCTTCCAGGCAGGCGCAGCCGCGCCGGGTCGAGCGCCGGGAAGCAGCGCTTCAGCGCGCTCCAGCGGACAGCCGGCTCCGATGGGAGCGCGGCAAGATCTTCCAGCGCAGGAAGCGCGTCAATGCCGGCGGGGCGCAGCAGCCCAATCTGCGCCATTTCGCGCAAAAGCCGCGGCGCGGGCGAGCAGAGCGTCTTTTCCATTTCATCGCGGATGCGCTCGATCGAGAGCGCGGCGCACAGCGACGCACAGCGCCGCGCCGCCGCTTCGGTCTCCGGGTCGATGGAGAAGCCGAGCTGCGCGGAGAAGCGGTATGCCCGCAGCATCCGCAGCGCGTCCTCGCGAAAGCGCGTCTCCGGGTCGCCCACGCAGCGGATGCGGCGCGCCGCCAGATCGTGCTGTCCGCCGAACAGGTCAGTGATGCGCCCGGCTGCATCCATCGCCATGGCGTTGACCGTAAAATCGCGCCGCGCAAGATCCTCCCGCAGCGAGGGAACGAAGCGGACGGACTGCGGGTGGCGCCCGTCCAGATAGGCGCCGTCGGCGCGGAAGGTCGTGACCTCTGCACAGAAGCCGTCCTCCAGCACCGTCACAGTCCCGTGCTTTGCGCCGGTCGGGATGCAGCGCGCAAACAGCGCCATGATCTGCTCGGGGCGCGCGGCGGTCGTGATGTCCCAGTCGTGAATCGGGCGGCGGAGCAGGCGGTCGCGCACGCAGCCGCCGACATAATATGCTGGGAAGCCCGCCGCGTTCAGCGTTTCGATCACCCGGTCCGGACGAATTGCCTCCATTTGCGCCGCCTCCTCCTTTCCGATGCCCTCTCAGGATGTATTTGAAAACTGCTAACGCACCCGGACCAATGTCTTGTTCCGCGCGAAAATTCCTCGCTGCCGGTCACATTTTCAGTTTTCAGATACACCCTACGAAAAATTCCTTGTGTTTGACAGCAAAGCAGTATATAATACTAACTTGATGTTCATATTGATTATAGGGGCTTTGACCCGTCTTCGCAATAGAAATCTCCCGACAGGAGGGTGTTTTTGATGACAGCTGCATCCGGAAGCAGAAATATAGAGCAATATCTCCGTCCCGGCAAGCGCGCGCATCTGGTCGGCATCGGCGGCGTTTCCATGCGTCCGCTCGGGCTGGTGCTGCGCAGCATGGGAATGGAGATCTCCGGCTCCGACATGAACGCCTCGGTCTCGCTTGACGAGCTGATCGCAAACGGCATTACGGTCCACATCGGGCACCGCGCCGAAAATATCACCGGCGCCGACTGCGTCATCCGCACGGCTGCCGCGCACAATGACAATCCCGAGATCGCCGCGGCGCGCGCCGCCGGGATCCCGATCTTCGAGCGCGCGCAGGCATGGGGCTATATCATGCGGGCGTACCGCAATGCGATCTGCGTCGCGGGCACGCACGGAAAAACGACGACGACCTCGATGCTGACACACATTTTCATCGACGCGCAGCGCGACCCGACCGTCATGATCGGCGGCTACCTGCCGTTGCTGCACGCCTGTCACCGTGTCGGCAGGGGTGATACGATCATTCTGGAAAGCTGCGAATACTGCAATTCCTTCCTCAATTTCTTCCCGACGACGGCGGTCATTCTGGACGTGGACGCCGACCATCTGGACTTTTTCAAGGATCTTCAGGATGTCGAGCGCTCCTTTCGCGCGTTTGCCGGGCTCGTGCCGCAGGGCGGCTGGATCGTTGCGAACGGAGACGATGCGAACACCGTCGACGCGCTGCGCGGGATGGACTATGTGACGTTCGGCTTCCGGCGCGAAAACCGCATCCACTGGGAAAATGCGTCCGAGGACTGCCGCACGTTCGACGTCATCTGCGACGGAAAGCCCTATTGCCATGTCTCGCTCGGCGTGCGCGGGCGGCACAATGCGATGAATGCGCTGGCTGCGGCGGGGACGGCTTGGCTGTACGGCGTGGAGCCTGCGGCGGTCGAGAAGGCGCTGCATGAGTTCACCGGCGCGGGCAGACGGCTGGAATATCGCGGCAGCTACAACGGCGCGGATATTTACGACGACTACGCGCACCATCCGCGCGAGCTGCACGCGCTGCTGGAGACGGTCAAAACGATGGGCTACGCGCGTGTACTGTGCGCGTTCCAGCCGCACACCTATTCCCGGACGAAGGCGCTGTTTGACGACTTTGTGCGCGAGCTCAAGAGCGTGGACGTTGCGGTCCTGACCGATATTTATGCCGCGCGTGAGCAGAATACCGTCGGCGTTTCCTCGCTGGATATTGTAAACGCCGTCCCGGGCAGCGTGTACTGCCCCTCACTTCCGGAGCTGACGCAGTGGCTGCGCGACAACGCGCGCCCGGGCGACCTGATCCTGACCGTCGGAGCGGGGGATATCTACAAGGC
>CAKTVN010000096.1 GCA_934623545.1 uncultured Oscillospiraceae bacterium | reverse complement strand
AGCGCCCTTTTCTTCCATATCTTTTCCCGCAAGAGGGAAAAGATATGGTCGCCGAAGGCACAGCTGCGGTGTCACCGCAATTACGGCACCTCCGGTGCATCCGGAGAAAGCCCTAACGGTATTGCTCGATCGCCGGCTCGCAGAACGCCAGATACGCCTCGATCACCGCATCGGGGAACAAAATTTTTGCGCGGTCGCCGAATCCGGAGATCCAGCCGAAGAAGATCGGAGAGACCGCGATCTCGGCAGTAAAGAGAAAATGCTCGTCTCCGTCGGGGATCAGCATGATCTCGCGCCCGAAGCGGTCGATCACGACGCCGGCGAGCGAATTGTGAAAGCGCAGCTTGACGGGCTGCGTTTCGCCGGAGAACATCCCGAACACACCCTTACCGTACTGTGAAACGTCGAGCTTTCGGAGCTGGTCGTCGACAAAGCGGGGCTTGCCGGTCTCGGAGATGTGCGTCATTTTATCGACGCGGTAGTGCGTGACGCCGTGACGCGCCGAGTGGGCGATCAAGTAATAATTCTGGTCATCCCAACAGAGAGCATAGGGGCTGGCGGTGTAGGACCTGTCGCGGTAATGGCGCGCGCGGTCGACGCCCCAGTCGAAATAGCGGAAGGTGATCTGGCTGTTGTGCGCGATGGCGTCGTGAATGCGGTCGACATTATAGTAAACGCTCTCGTTCATGGTCTTGACGCGCCCGGAGACCGTGACCTGCCGCCGCAGATCGACCGCCTCGCGGCGGCTTGCAAGCGTTTCAAGCTTGGAGATGAGCTCGATGGATTTGCGCCGTGTCAGAAAGCGCGACGCCTGCACCGCGTCGACCAGCAGCTTGAGCTCCGGCAGCTCAAATTCGCGCGAGGCGAGATAAAAGCCGCCGTTCGGTCCGCGCACGGAGCCGATGTCCATGCCGAAATCCTGAAGACAGGCGATGTCGCTGTAAATGCTCTTGCGCTCGGCTTTGACGCCCTTTTCTGCTAGCCGCTCGATCAGCTCCTGCGTGGAAATGGGGTGCTCCGCGTCGGTTTCGTCCTCCAGAAGCTGCTTGAGATAGAGCAGCTTCAGCTTCTGCCGTTCTGATTTTGCCATATGCCGCGCCTCCTTTTGTCCATTTTACCGGACTGCGCGGAAAAACGCAAGTAGCAGTCCTTTTTAAGAAATTCTTAATTTGAAGGCACCTTGCGCGTGTGGTATAATAACCGAAAAAGTCCAGCAGGAGGCGGCTATGCTTTATCTCGGGTGCCATCTTTCTTCCTCCGGCGGCTATGCCGCCATGTGCCGCACCGCGCACGCGATCGGCGCAAACACCTTCCAGTTCTTTACGCGCAATCCGCGCGGCGGCGCGGCGAAGGAGATCGCGAAGGAGGACGCGGAGGCGCTGGTGCGCGAGCAGCGGGAGGGAACGCTCGGGACGGTCGTCGCGCACGCGCCCTACACGGTCAATCCCTGCTCGGCGGCGGAAAAGACGCGGGAATTTGCCGTACAGACGCTGGCAGACGATCTGAAAAGGCTGGAGCTGACGCCCGGAAACCTCTATAATTTCCATCCGGGAAGCCACGTCGGGCAGGGCGTCGAGGAGGGAATAAGCCAGATCGCGCAGGCGCTGAACACGGTGATGCGCCCGGAGCAGCGGACGCTCGTGCTGCTGGAGACGATGTCCGGAAAGGGCAGCGAGGTCGGAGGGCGCTTTGAGGAGCTGCGGGAGATCTTGGACCGGTGTACGCTTTCAGAGCAGATGGGCGTATGTCTGGACACCTGCCATGTACACGACGCGGGCTATGACATCGCGGGCGATCTTGATGGTGTGCTGACGGAGTTTGACCGCGTGATCGGGCTGCGCCGTCTCAGGGCGCTGCATCTGAACGACAGCAAGAATCTGCGCGGCGCGCACAAGGACCGCCACGAGGTGATCGGCGGCGGGATGATCGGACTGGAGGCGCTGCTGCGCGTTGCGCACCACCCGGTGCTCGAGGGGCTGCCGATGATCCTGGAGACGCCGAATGAGCTGCCGGGATACGCGGCAGAGATCGCGCTGCTGCGCGCAAAGGTGTGAATTTTCTGGAAAAAAAGCAGCCGGTTTCTTGCGATTCCGGCGCCGGTGTGCTATTCTGAAAAGAGAAAAAATCGGGAGGCTGCGGGATGAAAAACGAAGGCAATCATCCATATCGGGACAAGCCCTATTTCAAGTGGGGCATGACCGCGCTGGCGGTCATCATCATCAGCATTCTGCTGGTCGTGATTTTTACGGATATTCCGGGCTTTTTTACGATGCTCAAGGGCTTCGGCGCGATCTTGTCGCCGATCATCTCGGGCGTGGTGTTCGCGTTCCTCCTGAACCCGCTGGTGCGGTTTGTGGACGCGCGGCTGTGCCCGGTGCTGGAACAGAAAAAGGCGAAGAATCCGAAGGCAAAATATGTGCCGAAAAAGCTCAGCCGCGCGGCGGGCATCGTGTTTGCGCTCATCGTCGCGGGGCTGATCGTCTACGGCTTCTTCTCGCTGCTGCTGCCGCAGCTGTATGAGAGCGTGACGGGCATCGTATCGAACGCCGAGACCTATTACAAGAGCATCGAGACGTGGGTCAACAAGCTCCTTCAGGACAATCCGGAGATCCGCAGCTACGTGGAGGCGGGACTGGACGAGGTCTACAGCTTCCTGCGCAACTGGGTCAGCACGAGTCTGCTGAGCGATATGCAGAAGGTGCTCTCGACGCTCACGACGTCGGTCATCGCGGTCGTGAAGAGCGTTGCAAACTTGCTCATCGGTCTGGTCGCGTCGGTCTATATGCTCTGGTCGAAGGATGTGTTTCAGGCGCAGGCGAAGAAGCTGATCGTCGCGATCTTCCGCCCATCCTCGGCGGACCATCTGTTCTATCTCGGGCGGGAGACCAACAAGATCTTCAACGGCTTTGTCATCGGCAAGATCATCGATTCGGCGATCATCGGTGTGCTGTGCTACATCGGTATGCTGGTCTTCAAGCTGCCGTATCCGATTTTGGTGGCGACGGTCGTCGGCATTACGAACGTCATTCCGTTCTTTGGACCCATCATCGGCGCGGTGCCGTGTGCGTTTTTGATTTTGCTCGTCAACCCGCTGCAATGCTTCTATTTCGTGATCTTTGTGGTCTGCCTGCAGCAGCTGGACGGCAATGTGATCGGTCCCAAAATTCTCGGCAATACGGTCGGTATTTCCGGTTTCTGGGTGCTGGTCTCCATCACGGTGGCGGCAGGGCTGTTCGGCTTTGCCGGGATGCTGCTGGGTGTGCCGGTGTTTGCGATCATCTATATGCTCATCTCCGACGCGGTCGACCGGCTGCTGAAGAAAAAGGGCGACACGACGCAGACGGATGCGTATTACGGCATCGAGCGGGTCTCGGACCTGAGGGATGCGGAAGCACATCCGTCGGCAGAAGACGAAGCGCGGGACGAAGAGAAAGCGTCGGAAGAGCAGAAGCCTTCGGTGAAGTCGTGACACGTTCGATTTTTAGAAAGCGTTTACAGAACACACGATCCCTGTAGGGGGCGACGACTCTGTCGACCTGTGGGAAGTTATGAATTTTCCACAGCTTTGCGTAAAACGGTGCTTTTTACCGGGCGGACAGCACCCGCAAGGGGTGTGCCGCATCCGTAACGCTCCTTTGTCGCTGACGGCTGCGCGAGGTCGTCCGCCCCTACACAGAACTCCGCCGGGCACGGCAGAACAAAATGGAAATCTTTTTCAAACGCGATAACGGCGTTTGAGAGCCCGGCAAAGCCGGGCTCAGCCCCCTCACGGATGTGAGGGGGCTTTCGGAATTTCGGTCCGCGCAGACGCGGAAAGGAGCTTCTATGCAGTCCATTCAGTCTTTTTTTGAAACGCTCTCGCAGGCGGGCTTTGCCGCGGTGTACAGCGATATCCTGCGGTATATCCTGCCGCTGGCGGCGCTGCTGATCCTGTGGCGCTGCGGGCGGTCGCTGCTGACCTTCCGGCGCGAGCCGGAGGTGTGGGCGTGGCTTGCCGCGCCCTCGGGGGACAAAATTCCCGTCACGCACTGGGAAAGTCTGGTCGGACGGTCGAAAAGCTGCGATGTGGTGCTGGACTATCCGACGATCTCGCGGCGGCACGCAGTTCTCGTGCGCTATGACGACGGAAGCTGGAGCGTTTCGGACATCGGCTCCAAGGGTGGCATCCGCGTCAACGGTGCGGATACGGATATGTGCGCGGTCGGCTTCGGCGACGTGATCTCCCTCGGCGGGGTGGACTTTACACTGGTGCCGATCACGAAGGAGCAGGAGCGCATTCAGGCGTCGGTCCGCACGCAGGCGGGAAAAGAGGTCAGCCCGTCGCTGACGCTGTTCCTGCTGTCGCTGTTTCAGGTGCTCGCTTGCCTCCAGCTCATGCTGCACAGCGAAAAGATCGGCTTGATCGCCGGGGCGTTCGGGGTGCTGCTGCTGATCGAGTGGGCGCTGTTTCTGATGATGCGCCTCGCGCGCAGGAGCGGCTTTGACGTGGAGACGGTGGCGTTTTTCCTGACGAGCGTCGGCATCTGCGTCGTGTCCTCGTCGAACCCGGACGCGCTCAAAAAGGAAATGATCGCCGTGCTGGGCGGCGTTGCGGTGTTTCTGATTTTGAGCTGGTTCCTGCGCGATCTGGAGCGGGCAAAGAAGCTCCGCTACGCCGCGGCGGCGGCGGGGATCGCGCTGCTGGTGTTCAACGTTCTGTTCGGCGTGGAGAAATACGGCGCGAAGAACTGGGTGGAGCTCGGTCCGATCTCGTTCCAGCCGTCGGAGCTCGTGAAGCTCTGCTTTGTGTTTGCGGGCGCGTCGACGCTTCAGCGGCTGATGACGCGCAGGAACCTCCTGCTGTACATCCTTTACTCGGCGGCGATCTGCGGGTGCCTCGCGCTTATCAACGACTTCGGAACGGCGATCATTTTCTTCGTGACCTTCCTTGTGACAGCATTCATGCGCTCCGGCGATTTTGCGACCATCGGGCTTGCGTGCGCGGGGACGGGCTTTGCGGGCGTGCTGGTGCTGCGCTTCAAGCCCTATGCCATGCGGCGGTTTTCTACGTGGCGGCACGTCTGGGAGAATGCGCTCACAACGGGCTACTCGCAGACGCGCGCGATGATGTGCATCGCCTCCGGCGGGCTGTTTGGGCTTGGCGGTGGGCGCGGGTGGCTCAAATACGTCGCGGCGGCGGATACGGACCTTGTGTTTGCGTTCGTGTCGGAGGAATGGGGACTGCTTCTGGCGCTGATGCTGGTGGCGGCGATCGTGCTGCTGGCAGCGTTCGTGGTGCGCTCGGCTCCGGTGGAGCGCAGCAGCTTCTATTCCATCAGCGCAGTCTCGGCAGTGACGATCATGGTCGTGCAGGCACTCCTGAACGTATTTGGGACGGTGGACATCCTGCCGCTGACCGGCGTGACGTTCCCGTTCGTCTCCAACGGCGGCTCGAGCATGATCTGCGTCTGGGGGCTGCTCGCCTTCATCAAGGCGGCGGACACGCGGCAAAACGCCAGCTTCTCAGTCCGTCTGCCCTCGAAAAAGGAGGATGAGGCATGAAAAAGCTTTCGCTTCGGGCATATTTCGCGCTGGCGCTGGCAGCGATCCTGGCGTTGGGCGCGGTCGTGTTTTCCATCACCTACTTTGTCAAGGCGGACGAATGGGTCACGTTTTCCGGCAGCCCGCACGTCTATTCCGGCGCGAATCTGAGCGTCGGCTATGTCGAGGACCGGGACGGTACGCAGCTGCTGGACGCGACGGACGGCAGGACATATGCGGAGGATGCGCAGACGCGCGCGTCGACGATGCACCTGCTGGGCGACCGCTACGGCTATATTTACGCGCCGCTTCTGGGCGCTTACGCCGACAAAATGATCGGCTATGACAAGATCAACGGACTTTACACCCTGCGCGAGGAGCACAGCACCGCGACGCTCTCCGTCAGCGCTGCCGCGCAGAACGCGGCGCTTCAGGCGTTGGCGGGCAGACGCGGCACCGTCGGTGTATACAACTATGAAACGGGAGAAATTCTGTGTGCGGTGACGGCGCCGAGCTATGACCCGGACAATATGCCGGATGTCGAGGGCGACACGACCGGCGCGTATACGGGCGTGTATCTCAACCGGTTCTTTGACGTGACGTACACCCCGGGCTCGATCTTCAAGCTTGTGACATCGGCGGCTGCGATCGAGGAAATTCCCGACATTGACACGCAGAGCTTTGTCTGCAATGGCACGAGCATCATCGGCGGGCAGAAGATTGTGTGCGAGGGCGTACATGGGACGATCGACTTCAAAAACGGGCTGGCGCATTCCTGCAACGTAGTGTTCGGCGACATCGCGGTAGAGCTTGGCAGAAAAACGCTCCAGAAATATGCAGAAAAGGTGGGGCTTACGAAGCGCCTTGACTGCGACGGATACCAGACCGCGGCGGGAAGCGTCGATCTGACGAAGGCGGAGGACGGCGACGTCGCATGGGCTGGCATCGGGCAGTATACCGATCAGGTCAGCGC
>CAKTVN010000095.1 GCA_934623545.1 uncultured Oscillospiraceae bacterium | reverse complement strand
TTGATTTCTTGCGTTTCCTCAAGCGTGAAAGTGTATCTTTTCATTTCTCATCACCATGTTCATTATACAATAACGGCCCCGATAAATCATCAATCTTTTTAAAAAGATATTAGTATTATTTTTACTTTTTGAATTGGTATAATCAACAAATATATAGCATGAAAATTGTGCAATATAGAAGCGATCCGCCGTGCACCAGACACTTGTTCTGATGTACGGCGGTTTTTGCTTATCTGTCAGTCCAACTGGATTTTTCCGTGCTCTTTCTCGTACTCCGCAATGAACTTCAGCATGAGCTGAATAATCTGTGCATTGGCCGAACGTCCTTCAAACCCGCAAACATAGCGGAACTTTGCCAGAATCTCGCCGTCTGCGTGCAAACCGAAGTGCTTTTCGTTCGTTTTATCCATGTTGCCATCTCCAATTAAAGTTATTATGGACTCATAATAACTTTTGGAGGCCTGAAAAATGGAGTATGGATACGCGCGTGTATCTACAAAGGAACAGAACGCGGAGCGGCAACTGATTGCGTTGACTGGGTTTGGAATTGCGGAAAGCGCAATTTTCGTGGACAAGCAGTCCGGAAAGGACTTTGAGCGGACGCAGTACCGACGGCTGATGCGCAAACTGAAAGACGGTGATACGCTTGTTGTCAAGAGCATCGACCGCCTTGGGAGAAATTATGAGGAAATTCTGGAGCAGTGGCGCGTCATTACAAAGGAAAAGCGCGCGGCAATCGTGGTGCTGGATATGCCGCTGTTGGACACGCGGCAAAATAGGGATTTAACAGGCACGCTGATTGCAGACATTGTTTTGCAGCTTCTTTCTTACGTCGCGCAGACCGAGCGCGAGTTCATCCGGCAGCGGCAGGCAGAGGGCATCGCGGCGGCAAAGGCGCGCGGTGTGCGTTTTGGTCGGCAGCCAATGCCTCGACCGGAAAGTTTTTTGTCATTGCAACAACAATGGGAGCACGGCGAAATATCCGCGAGGCAGGCAGCAGAGCAATTAAAAATCACCCATCGGACGTTTCTCCGGTGGGTGAAAGAAAAAACGGATACATAAGTACACTTTTATATCCACGAAATATTGAAAACGTCTTGTAATATTTGGGTGAAAATGATAATATAGAAAGGTATAAATCACCTCATATTTGTATAAATCCCGACCGGCGCATAAACCGTACTTTTTTCTCCGGGACGTGGGGATCTTCTGAAAGGACCTGCGCATGAGCATTGTTCTCTTTGAGCACAACCAAATTGCCTATGAATCTGCCGTTTCCCTGTTGAAGGAGACCGGCAGGGCTGCCGTCATCCATCCGACCGGCACGGGCAAATCGTTCATTGCATTCAAGCTCTGCGAGGACCATCCGGATAAGCGCGTCTGCTGGCTTTCGCCCAGCAGCTATATTTTTGAAACGCAGCTGGAAAACCTCAAAGCCGCAAGTCTGGGCTGGCAGCCGGAAAACATCGCCTTCCTGACCTATGCCAAGCTGATGCGGATGGAGGCGACGGAGCTCGAAACGTTACAGCCGGATTATATCATTCTGGATGAGTTTCATCGCTGCGGCGCGGAGATGTGGGGACAGAGTGTGCAGAGACTGCTCTCGGTCTATGCCGAAGTGCCGGTGCTGGGCTTGTCCGCGACGGCAATTCGCTACCTCGATAATCAGCGCGATATGGCAGACGAGCTGTTTGACGGCAATGTCGCGTCGGAGATCACGCTGGGAGAAGCCATCCTCCGGGGCATTCTGACCGCGCCGAAATATGTGCTGTCGGTGTTTTCCTGCCAGAAGGATCTGGAGCGCTACCGGCAGCGCGCGCGCCGTGCAAAGAGCAGGGCGGTGCGGGATGAAGCCGAACGGTATCTTGAGGCGCTGCGCCGTGCGCTGGAAAACGCGGACGGTCTGGACGTCGTGTTTGACCGGCACATGACGGAGCGTACCGGCAAATACATTGTGTTCTGCGCCAATAAGGAGCACATGGACTCAATGATGAAGCTCGCACCGGAGTGGTTTCGCCGCGTAGATGGCGCACCGCATATATACTCCGTCTACTCAGACGACCCCTCTGCCAGCAAGGCTTTTGCGGACTTCAAAGCGGACGGGGACGAGCATCATCTGAAACTGCTGTTCTGCATCGATGCGCTGAATGAGGGCATTCATGTCGAGAACATCAGCGGTGTGATTTTGCTGCGCCCGACGGTATCGCCCATCATTTATAAGCAGCAGATCGGGCGGGCGCTGTCTGTTGGGAAAAACAGAAATGCAGTGATTTTTGACATTGTTCTGAATATCGAGAACCTGTACAGCATCGGTGCGATCGAAGAGGAAATGCAGGTCGCAATGACCTACTACAAGGCGCTTGGAAAAAGCGACAGCATTGTTCAGGCACATTTTCAGGTCGTCGACGAGGTACGGGATTGCCTTGCACTGTTTGAAAAGCTGAACGATACGCTGACTGCCTCATGGGACCTGATGTATGAAAAAGCAAGAGCGTATTATCTGCAAAACGGAGATCTGGAGGTCGCCTATCGGTATAAAACACCGGACGGCTATTCGCTCGGGCACTGGATTTTGACGCAGAAGCGCGTCCGCTCCGGCGAAACGCCAGGGCTTCTTTCCGCGGAGCGCATTGCAAAGCTCGACGCCATCGGCATGGTCTGGAATGGATACAGAGACCTCTCATGGGAGCGTAATTTCGCCGCGGCGAAAGAATACCGCAACACGTTCGGAAATCTGAATGTGATCGCGACCTATACCACGTCAAGTGGGCTCCGCCTCGGCGCGTGGATCGCGCAGCTGCGGAGCATCCGTAAGAGCGGGAACCAGCGCCGGTATCTGACGCCGGAGCGCATTAAAATGCTCGACGAGTTGGGGATGATCTGGAACGTTTCGGATCACCTCTGGCAGCAGTATTACGGCGCGTGCCTGACGTACCAGCGCAGCCGTGGCAATTTGGATGTTCCGCTGAAATATGCGACGGCGGACGGTCTGCGCCTCGGCGCATGGATAAACAGCATCCGAAGAGCGTATCAGAGCCAGAACGGAAGCTATCAGCTGTCTCCGGAACAGATTCGAGCGCTGGACGATCTTGGAATGATATGGGACAGGCGGAACGATCGCCTGTGGGAGAAGGGCTATCTGGAAGCGCTGGCATACCGCAGCGCGCACAAGAATCTGGACGTTCCGGCGACCTTCAAAACCAAAACGGGCTATCCGCTTGGCAGATGGCTCGGTGCGCAGCGCGAAAATCAGAAGCTCTCGGAGCGCCGCAGAGGGCTCCTTGACGACATCGGCATGGTCTGGGAAAAGCCGGACTCGTGGGAGCGGCGCTATGCGCTTGCGGCGGCATATTATGCGCAGCACGGAGATTTGAACGTTCCGGGAGATTATGTTGCAGACGGCGTCTGGCTCGGGAAGTGGCTTCGCGAGCAGCGGCAGATCTACGCCGGAAAACGCGCCGGGAAGCGGCTGAGCGCCGCGCAGATCGAACGGCTGAACGAGATCGGGATGCCGTGGGTCAGTCGGAGCGGTCAGGACCGGCAGGCGGTCTGGCAGGCGCATTATGAGCAGGCACGCCGCTATTTTGAAGCGCACGGCAATTTGAACGTACCAAAGGACGCCGCCGGTGCGGACGAAAAAGAGCTCGCCTCATGGCTGGCGGTGCAGCGAAAGCGCCATGCACAGGGGAAGCTGACGGAGGAGCAGCGCGGGCAGCTTTCACAGCTCGGTATGCACTGGGACAGCGGCGACGCGTGGGAGAGCGGACTTCTCCATGCGCGGCGCTATTATGAAGCGCACGGCGATCTGCTGGTCCCGCGCGATCATGTATGCGCGGACGGATTTGCGCTTGGTGTGTGGATATCGAATCAGCGCGCCAATCATGCCGCCGGAAGGGTGCGCAGGATAACGCCGGAGCAGGAAAGACGGCTGAATGAGACCGGTATGGTCTGGGATGTATACGCCGCGCGCTGGGAAGCGTCCTATGCGCTGGCGAGCGCCTATTGGAAGGCGCATGGGAATCTTCAGATCCCGGCGAAATATAAGACAGAGGACGGCTGCGCGTTGGGGGAGTGGCTCCGGAGTCAGCGGGAGAAAAAGCGCGCGGGCGCGCTGACGCAGGAGCAGGTCGACCGGCTGGATGCCATTGGGATGGACTGGCTGTCTCCACCCGCGCGTGCGTGGGAGACGTGCTTTGAAGCCTGCCGCGCCTATTATCAGGAGCACGGCGATCTGGATATGCCGGTCTCGTATGTGGACGGGCAGGGACTTCAGCTCGGTCAATGGCTCTGGCGCATCCGCTCCGGCAAGGTGAAGCTGCGCACGGAGGGCGAAAACGGAAACCAGCTCGCGCGGCTTGAGAGCCTTGGCGTCAGGCAAAAGGGAAAGGAAGAAACAGAATGATCACTCCGTTCAAGCATAAAATATGGCTCGCGTCTCCGACGATGCACGGCGAAGAGCTTCAATATATGACCGAGGCATACGAGACGAATTGGATGTCCACGGTCGGCGCGAACATCAACGAGGTAGAGCGCATTGCCGCCGAAAAGGCGGAGATGAAATACGCCGTCGCCCTTTCATCGTGTACGGCTGCGCTGCATTTGTGTGTAAAATCTGCGGGGGAGCGGTTGTACGGAAAGCCTGCCATCAGTCACGGTGCGCTGGAAGGGAAGAGAGTGTTCTGTTCGGATATGACCTTTGACGCGACGCTCAACCCTGTGGTCTATGAGGGAGGCATTCCCGTATTCATCGACACCGAAGCCGGTTCTTGGAACATGGACCCTGCTGCGCTTGAAAAGGCGTTTGCACTGTATCCCGATGTGAGGCTCGTCGTTTGTGCCGAGCTGTATGGATTCCCCGGACGTATGGATGTCATCAAGAAGATCTGCGAAAAGCACGGCGCGCTGCTCATTGAGGACGCCGCCGAGGCGATGGGCGCGACGTTGAACGGAAAACAGTGCGGCTCGTTCGGAGACTATTCTGCCGTCAGCTACAACGGCAACAAGATCATCACTGGCTCCGCCGGCGGCTGCCTTTTGACCAACGACATTGAAGTAGCCAATAAAACTCGTAAATGGTCAACACAGGCACGTGAAAACGCCCCATGGTATCAGCACGAGGAGGTCGGCTACAACTATCGCATGAGCAACGTGGTGGCGGGCGTTGTCCGCGGACAGTATCCGCATCTGGAGGAACACATTGCACAGAAACGCGCAATTTACGAGCGTTACAGGGATGGACTGAAGGACCTGCCGGTCCGTATGAATCCGATCATCGACGGAGCCGCGCCAAACTACTGGCTGTCCGCGCTGATCATTGAGAAAGAGTATATGTGCAGGCAGGTTCGGGACGACTCTGCAGCGCTCTACAAAAAGGAGTCAGGCAAGACCTGCCCGACGGAAATTCTCGAGGCGCTTGCAAAATACAACGCCGAGGGAAGACCCATCTGGAAGCCGATGCACCTTCAGCCCATGTATCGTATGCACGAGGCGATCGGCAGAGAGGGCACGCTCCGCTGCCGCACGAACGCTTACATTGCGGGCGGCGTAATGGATGTTGGGGCTGATATTTTTGAGCGCGGGCTGTGCCTCCCGAGCGACAACAAGATGACAGAGAAAGAGCAGGCAGCTGTAATTGAAATCATCAGGAGCTGTTTCCATTAAACCGAGGGACTTACATATATGTACGCGAAGTTTTGGAAAAGATTTTTGGACCGCATGCTGTCGCTGCTTGCGCTGATCGTGCTGTCGCCAGCCCTTTTGATCTTGACTGTTGTTGGTGCAATCGCGATGAGCGGGAATCCGTTTTTTACGCAGGCGCGCCCGGGAAGGATCAATCAAAAAACGGGAAATGAAAAGATATTCAGGCTGATCAAATTCAGAACGATGAGTAACCGGAAGGATGAAAACGGGAATCTTCTTCCGGACGCGCAGCGACTCAACAGCTATGGGGCGTTTCTGCGCACTACCTCGCTCGACGAGCTTCCGGAGCTGTGGAACATTCTGCGCGGCGATATGAGCCTGGTCGGTCCGCGCCCGCAGCTCGTCCGCGATATGGTCTTTATGACGCCGGAGCAGCGGCGACGGCACTCCGTCCGCCCCGGTCTCACGGGTCTTGCGCAGATCAGCGGACGCAACAACATCACCTGGGAGCAGAAATTCGAATACGATCTGCGCTATATCGACGACGGCATCACGCTCCGGGGCGACCTGCGCATTCTGCTTCTGACCGTCGGAAAGGTCCTCCGGCGCAGCGATACTGTCCGCGAGGGGACGCAGTCCGATCTGGACTTCGGCGACTGGCTCATCGAAGAGGGCAAGGTCACACCCGAGATTTACCGGGAAAAGCAGACCGAAGCACGGGAATTGTTGGGGGTGTAGCATATGGCTGACGAACTCGTATCCATCATCATGCCCTCGTACAACACCGCCGCGTACATCGCGGAAAGCATCCGCTCGGTGCTGGCGCAGACCTACCCGGACTGGGAGCTCATCATCGTTGACGACTGCTCCAC
>CAKTVN010000094.1 GCA_934623545.1 uncultured Oscillospiraceae bacterium | reverse complement strand
TCTACCGGCGGGAGCGAGGGTGCGATGCGGATGTTGGAATCCTGCGGGTCCTTGCCATAGGGGAACGTCGCGCCCGCGCCCGTCATCACGACGCCAGCCTCCTTGCACAGCGCCAGCGTGCGCTTCGCAAGACCCGGAGCCGTGTTGCAGGAGACGAAGTAGCCGCCCTTCGGGCGCTCCCATGAGGCGATGCCGAGCGGCGCGATCTGCTCGTCAAGATGACGCAGGACGCACTGGAACTTCGGGTTCAGGATCGCCGCGTGCTTCTTCATCAGCTCCAGCGTATGCGCCTTGTCCTTCAGATAACGCACATGGCGCAGAGCGTTGACCTTGTCATACGAAATGGTCTGGATGGAGAGCAGCTTCTCCATATACTTCTGGTTGTCCACCGACGCTGCCATCACCGAGAAGCCCGCGCCGGGCAGCGTGACCTTCGAGGTCGAAGCAAACTCGAAGACCATGTCGGGGTTGCCCGCCTCGCGGCAGAGCGTCAGGATGTCGCGGAACGGCACAAATTCGCCGTCAAACTCGTGGATGCAATATGCGTTGTCCCACATGACGGTAAAATCGGGCGCTGCCGGGCGCAGATGCGCGATGCGGTCGACCGTCTCGTCGGAATAGATGATGCCGTCGGGGTTCGAGTATTTCGGCACGCACCACATACCCTTGACCGCCGGGTCCTTGACCAGCTCCTCGACCTTGTCCATATCGGGTCCGGTCGGGGTCATGGGAACGGTGATCAGCTCAAAGCCAAAGGACTCTGTGACCTTGAAATGCCGGTCATAGCCGGGCGCGGGGCAGAGCCACTTGACGGTATCGAGCTTGCACCAGGGCTTCTCCGAGTGCAGCAGACCGTGCGTATACGCCTTGGAGATGGTGTCGTACATCAGTGTCAGTGAGGCGTTGCCGCCGATGAAGCACTCTTCCGGCTTGCAGCCGAGCACGTCCGCCCAGTATTCCTTCGCACAGCGAAGACCCGTCAGCTCGCCGTAGTTGCGCGCGTCGACGCCGTCCACGATGCACTCCTCCGGCTTCGACAGGACCGTCAGGATGTCTGAAACCATGTCCAGCTGCTCCTTGCCGGGCTTTCCGCGCGCCATGTTGAGCTTCAGTTCCTTTGCCTTCAAAGCCTCGTACTCCGACTTGACGGAGGCATATTCCTGTTTCAGTTCTTCGGTGGTGCGATCCTTGTATGCAGCGCTCATAGTTCCAGCAACCTTTCCTTCTCTTGATTTGTCCGCCCCCTTGGAGCGTCTGTATCCAGTATATCATTTCCAGCGAAAATTGCAAGCATGAATAAACACCCGCCGCAAAATACGGCGGGTGTTTGTATGTTTTGCACAAATGCTGTCCTGGCTTTTTACTTGGCAGCCTTTGCCTTCTTCTCGCGCTCGAGGCGGGAGATGAACAGCGCGCAGGTCGCGTCGCCGGTGATGTTCAGCGTAGTACGACCCATGTCGAAGATCTTGTCGACGCCCGCGATGATCGCGATGCCCTCGACCGGGAGTCCGACCTGCGTCAGGACCATCGCCAGCATGATCATGCCCGCGCCGGAGACACCGGCGGTGCCGATGGAGGCGAGCGTCGCCGTCAGAACGATCATCGCCATATCGCCGAGCGTCAGGTCAACGCCATAGCAGCAGGCAATAAAGACCGCGCAGACCGCCTGATAGATCGCGGTGCCGTCCATGTTGATCGTTGCGCCGAGCGGCAGAACGAAGGAGCTGATCTCGGGCTCCGCGCCCATCTTGTTGCAGCACTCGATGTTGACCGGCAGGGTCGCATTGGAGGAGGTCGTGGTGAACGCCGTGATCATCGCCGGGGCAATGCCCTTGAAGAACTTGAAGGGGTTCATCTTGGCGAGGAAGCGGACGGACAGACCGTAGACGACCAGGACATGGATGATGTAGCCGAGGTACGCAACGCCGATGATGAGCGCCAGCTTGCCGATGATGGCAGCGCCATTCTCAGCGACCACATTGGTCATCAGGCAGAAAACGCCGATCGGGGTGAAGTTGATGATCATCATCATGATCTTCATGACGACTTCTTCGCCGCAGTTGATGAGCTCTGCGATCTTCTGACCCTTTTCGCCGGCGGCAAGGCAGCCCGCGCCAAGGAAGATGGAGATCACGATGACCGGGAGCATATCGGTGTTGACCATCGGCTTC
Organism: uncultured Oscillospiraceae bacterium; assembly: GCA_934623545.1. Lineage (GTDB taxonomy): Bacteria > Bacillota > Clostridia > Oscillospirales > Oscillospiraceae > CAG-170. The sequence continues at coordinate 4,408 of CAKTVN010000094.1, read as the reverse complement.
AGCAGGTTATCCGGGAAAATGTTGACGATGACCTGCATGACAGACGGTGCTTCCTTTGCCTCGTATGCCAGCTCGCCCAGCTCCGCAGAGGGCAGCGGGGAGAAAGCGCCCTTGAAGAGGTTGACCAGCACGAGACCGATCACGACCGCCAGCGCCGTCGTGCACATATAGTAGACAAAGGTCTTGAGACCGACGGAGCCGACGCGCTTGAGATCTTTCAGAGAGATGACGCCGTCGGCGATCGACAGCAGAACAACGGGGACGACCAGGAACTTCAGGAGGTTGACATAGATCGTGCCGATGGGCTTGATCCATTCCTTTGTGAACGGTCCCATGTCTGCAAACGCAAACGCAAGACCCGCGAGGATACCGAGTGCCATGCCGATAAATATTTTAGCCGGCAGACCCAATTTCTTCTTTTTTTCCATAATCCTTTCACCTCATAGCTCTCATTTCACCGAAAGTCTCTCACCACCCCCGGCAAGATGATTATAGCAGTGCTGTTAAGAAGTGTAAAGAATTATTTGTCTCACGGGCAACGGTTTATACAATTTTGAGTAAATCACAAGCCAAATTTCTGCCATTTTGACGAACATTTTCAGCTTGCGCCTGTTAATTTATGGTCTCATAGCCGCAGAAGTGGATCGCCGCCCGCGCGAGCTCCTCCGTCGGGTCGACAAACGGTCCCTCCGCCGGGAGCGACTGCGCCGCGATGGGAAGCTCCGTGCAGCCGAGGATGAAGTAGTCCGCGCCCTTCGCGCGAAGCCCCCCGAGCAGCGCCGCCCAGCGCTCTGCCTCCGGCTCCAGCGGGCGCGACGCCTTGACCACGTCGTAGATCAGGTGCATCAGATAGTCCTGCTCGCCCTCGTCCGGGATCAGGCAGCGGACGCCCTCCGCCGCCAGCGCCTTTTCATACAGCCCGGTCGCGAGCGTGCCGCGCGTGGCGAGAACCGCCGCTGTTTTGCCCGGATGCTTTCCCGCGCAGGTCTTCGCCGTCGCCGTGAGCATACTCACGAACGGCGTTTCGGTCTCCGACTGAAGCTGCGGCAGAAAATAATGCGCCGTGTTGCAGGGCATGATGATGCAGCTCGCGCCGCAGCGCTCCAGCTTGTGCAGCGAATCACGCATCTGCGGCAGCGGGCTTTCACCGCCGGAGAGGATCGCCGCCGTGCGGTCGGGGATGCGGGGATTGTCGTCGATGTAGATGCGGATGTGATCGCCGTCCTTCTCCGCCTTCGTCAGAAGAACGATCTTGCGCAGCAGATCCGCCGTTGCGAGCGGACCCATGCCGCCGAGAATGCCGATGCTTTTTTCCATGCTCTGCACGTCCTTTCTATTTTTCGGCATCACCGCATAATTATGCCGTCGCGCTTCGCCGGATCTTTTCCGCCAATTCTGCGGTTTGAAAAGCTTGAAATATCGCGCAGCCGCCAGGGGCACCGGAGCGCTGCGGATGCGGCATACTTCTTGCGAGCACACAAAGTATTCCTTCACTTTTCAAACCTTGCCCTGACGAAAACCTCCTGGTGAAGCTGCTTGTCAAATTGTGCGGTCATGCCTTAATTCTTCCCCAAAACGGTATATTTAAGATATAAGGAACTATTGTGTAAGCAGCTGCTGGAGCACCTTTGCCGCCAGCAGCGCCAGCACGATGACGACCGTCGGCTTTACGATCTTCGACCCGCTTTTGATTGCAAGTCCGGAGCCCACGAAATGCCCCGCGAAGGACGTCACCGCACCGATGAGCCCCAGCACAAGGAACACCTGCCCGCTGCGCAGCGAGGTCACGAACGCACCGACATTGGACGCCAGATTCACGAGCTTGACGTTGCCGCCCGCCGTGCGCACGTCCATCTTCGCGAGATTGCAGTACACGAGCAGCAGGAACGTCCCCGTGCCCGGTCCGTAAAAGCCGTCATATGCGCCGATCACGAGCGAGGCGCTCAGCACGATCGCAAATTGCTTTCTCCGGTCGATCTCGCCCTTTTCCTCCGGGAATTTTCGCTGCCGCAGCACCACAAACGCCACGACCGGAAGCACGAGCAGCAGCAGATACTGCAAATATTTTTCCTCGACCGTCAGCTGAAGCCGCGTCCCGAAATGCGCCCCGACCAGCGCCAGCAGCACCGACGGGACTGCAAGCGCCCAGTCGGCGTAGCCGTTTTTGACGAAGCGCGCCGTCGAGGCGACGGTGCCGAGCCCCGCGGAAATCTTGTTCGTGCCGAGCGCCATATGCGCCGGGAGCCCCGCGAGCAGATAGGTCGGGACGGAAATAATGCCGCCTCCGCCCGCGATAGCGTCGACGAACGACGCGAAAAACACGCCGACCGCCACGATCACGATCATTTTGACTGTCAGTTCCATCTGCCTGCATGCTCCGCCAGCCGCTCCAGCGCCCACGCAACGCCGTCTTCCTCATTGCTCGGAAGCACGGTCTTTGCCAGCGCCTTGATCGACGGCTCCGCATTTCCCATCGCGGCAGGAAGCCCCGCGTATTGGAGCATCGTCCGGTCATTCCCGCTGTCGCCGATCGCCATGACCTCCTCGCGCGAAAGCCCCAGCGCCGCCGCGAGCCCGGAGAGCCCTGCGCCCTTGTTGACACCGGCCGCCGTCAGCTCCAGGTTGTCCACATCCGATGTCACGATCTCGCAGTCCACATCCCGGATGGCGTCCCACGCGCGGTCGCGCTCCTGCGTCGAGACAAAGACGCAGAAAAACTTCTCGACTGCGCCGTGCAGCCCCGCCGCATACTCCATATAGCGCGGCTCCGGCGTGTAAAACCGCTCGGCGTGCGCCACCATGACCGGCACGAGCACCTGAGAAAGCTGCCCCTCCCACTCCTTTTGAAAGGAAATTTTGCCGCCGGAAAACGCAGCGAGCATTCCCTTGAAGCCGATCAGCCGCTCCGCGAGCGTCCGGCTGCATTCCGGGGTCAGACAGTGCTCTGTCAGCACGCGGTTTTCCCACATATCCCAGACGCGCGCGCCGTTGCTCGTCACGGCATAGCGCACCTCCGGCAAAAACGCGCGCACATCCGCGCATTCCGGCAGCGTCCTGCCCGTGCTCAGCGCGACGGAAAGCCCCTGCTCCGTCGCTGCGCGGACCGCGCGGCGCGTCCGCTCGGTGATTTTCTTATCCTCTGTGAGTAACGTGCCGTCCATGTCGACGGCGACCAGCTTGATCGTCATATGTCTCTCTCCCATATCGGAATCTGCCTGTATTTTACCAGCCGCCGCCGTCAAAATCAAGCGGCGCTGCGCGCGCCGAAAGACAAAAAATGCCGTCTGAAGGCAAACAGAAACGGCTCCGACACGGTGTGTGTGATGTCGGAGCCGCTTCTGTCTTCGGCTTGCGCCGGAGGAAAAAATGTGCTATAATGCGAAAAGATTTACTCGGATGACGCCCGCTCTCTTTTCTTGGCTCCATCCTACCGCGTTTTTGCGGAAAAGTCACCCTACCGTCCGTTCCGGGCACTCAACTGTGCGGGAAGAGGCACTCTACCGCCAGTAGAAATCCCTGATTTTTCAACGCTTTTGCAGGAGGTCCCACCATTGAAGGTCGACGAAGCCACGCTGCGCAGGACTGTGTCCAAAAACATCGCCGCTTATCGCAAGGCGCACAAGGACACCCAACTCAGCCTTGCCGAAAAACTGAATTATTCCGACAAATCCGTCTCCAAGTGGGAGCGCGGCGAGAGCCTTCCGGATATCTATATCCTTACGCAGATCGCCGATCTCTACGGCATCACGGTCAGCAACCTGATCGGCGAGGTCGAGCCGCCGAAGACCTCCAAGCCGACCTATCATATGTTCATCCTGCTTTTGTCGGTCGCGCTGGTCTTCGCGATCGCGGCGGTCCTCTTCACCGCCTTCGTCATCGCGGGCGTCCCGTTCCATGCCTGGTTGTTTTTCGTCTATGCCGTCCCGGTCAGCGCCATCGTCTGTATCGTCTTCACCAGCCTCTGGTGGGGCATCTGGCAGCAGGGCGTGTCCGTCTCGGTCCTGATCTGGTCGCTCGGGCTGTGCCTGTACCTGTCGCTGCCGAATATGTCGCTGCTGTTCATCGTCTGCGCCGCGCTTCAGGTGCTGGTGATTTTGTGGGAGCTGTTTCGGAAGTATCGGAAAAAATAGCTGCGCCGAGAGGCGCGGCGGCTTTTCGCGCCCGAAGGATACGGCTTCGTCACCCCGAAAGGGGTGACGCTTTTTTGCGCCCGCGAGGGCGCAAGCCGCGCACGGAGGCGAGGAGGGACCGCATCCGGAGGATGCGGGAGACCTTTTCGCGCGCGGAGTGCGCGAAGGACGTTTCAGCCCCTTTTTCTTTGCGCGGCAAATAAAAAGCCGCTGGCGGTAAAAAGAAAACGCCAAAGGGGGATTTGCGTCGGAACAAACTTCACATCCCTCGTCCCGCC
>CAKTVN010000093.1 GCA_934623545.1 uncultured Oscillospiraceae bacterium | reverse complement strand
GTATTACACAATGCAAGTGTGGAAATCGTGCGTCAAAGACGCACGATTTATGCGCGTGGCATTGTGCAGCTTTTTCAAACGCGATGGCAGCGCAGCGAATCGCGTTTGAGGGCTTTTCAAAAACGTGTTTTTGAAAAGCCCAATTTTAGGAGAGGTATTCGCGTTCGAGACTCCTCACCATGCGCACATAGCGCTCCTTGCAGCGCTCCGGGCGGTTTTCCTGAAGGTCGCGGTAGCACGGCTCGAGCCACGTCTCGCGGATGGCGGCATACTTCGCCGCGCGGTCCGAGCAGAGGTCGATGCAGGTGACGATGCCCGGCGCGATGTTGTAGTATTCCGCGATCAGCGCCTCGCCGTCCGGACAGGCGCGCAGATAGCCGTCGCGGAAGGCGCGGAACGCGGTGAGCTCCGCGCAGTCGTCCGGCAGCCCCTGCGCCTCACAGACGGCGGTCGTGATGAAGCACAGACCGAGGAATTTCTTGCGGAAGCCGCCCACGAGCGTCTCATAGTCGCCCAGATAGAACGGCGAATCCGGGTGCCGCACCATCCATTTTTCGTGGATGCGCGTGCTGAGCTCCTCGCTGACAGAGAGTGCCTGCTTGCGCAGCGCGGGGACAAAGAAGATCGCGAGGATGACCTTGTCGTCGTCCCGGACGGCAGTGCGTCCGGACTTGCTCTTCCACTTCGGGTCAGACTGCCACGCCGCCTCCAGATCGTTCAGCATCGTCTCCGCCGCCTCGTCCAGAAGCGCCGCACGGCGTTCCTCCTGCGCGCGGACGGCGCGGTCGAGCTGCTCAAAGATGGGCGTCGTCCCCTGCTCATAGGCTTCAAACGCCGCCGCGAACTCGTCGCGCAAAATTTTCCGGTTATAGCCGGGATAATTGCGGATGCAGCCGGCAAGCTGCGCGGCGGCTGCGCGGAAGCTCTGCTCTGCGTCCTCTTCGCTCAGCGCAGACCGGGGCTGTGCGACCAGCTGCTCCGGCGTCAGCCGCGCGCCGCAGTACATACAGGAAAATTCCGAAAGCCCAGCCGGGATGTGCAGCTCTGCGGCACATTCGGGGCAGAAGCCGGTCCGTTCGTTTTGTTCGTTCATTATGTGACCTCCTTGCGTCTGCCGCGCGGCGGCAGCGACGATTGTTTCTGCTGCGGCTCCTCTTGCAGCCGCGCAGGGCATAAAAACCTCGCAGGGCTCCGCCGCGCACGGCTCTTCGTGCCAATCGGTTCCCCTTCGCGGCATAGCCGCTTCAGCCTGCGCTAAAAAAGTGCCACCGGCACTTTTTCTGAACGCTGCGGTGTCGGATAAAACACTTTACGTGCCGCAAGTGTGGATCAAAATCAACACCATAAAAACCAAATATGAATCCAGCGCAGCGATTCATATTTGGAGAGGAGAAACAACGAAACGGACGAGCTTTCGCGCCCCGCGCGGAAGCGAGGGATGTGCAGTTTGTTTCGACGACGCGGCACGCAGCCTTTTCAAACGCGATGGCAGCGACGCGAATCGCGTTTGAAAACTTGTCAAATTTATTTTGACAAGTTCCGGAGTTCCTCAGGCAGCTGCTTTTCGTTCTGAATGATGACGAGCGACGCACCGAGCGCGACCACCAGCACGCCGACTGCAATATAATTATAGAGCTTGCGGTCCGTGGCATAGGCGAGGATGAGACAGACCGCCGCGATGGCAAACAGGACCGTGCGCACGGCGTTCAGGAGCCGGTTGCGCCGCAGCAGAAACTCCTGATAGTCCGCTTCGCTTTCAAACAGCGCGCCCGCCTTCCACGGCGCGAACAGCTTCGTAAGAAATCCGCCCATAGCTTCTCCTCCTTATGCCTGCTCCGGCGCGGAGCCGGGCTGCTCGGATGCCTCCTTCACGGCGCTTGCCTGCCACACGCAGGCGACCAGATTCAAAATGCAGCCCGCGTAGAACAGCGCGTCCATCGTGTCCGCGCCGCGCAGCGCGACCGCGCCGTAGTAGACACCCGCCATCGAGAAGAACAGCAGCGCGCGGCGCTTGCCGCGGTCAAAGCAGAACGCCGCCGCATGATAATAGGCGAACATAAAGCAGATCATGGCAAAAAGCGCGAAGCAGTAATCCAGGATCACGGGGTCGAGCATCCAGCGCCGGTAGTCATAGAAGAGCTTCAGGAAGCAGAACACGATGATCGGCGCGTGCCACCAGGCGGAGGGCTTCTCCTGCGACCAGCGGAGCGCCGCCGCGCGCAGAAGCAGCAGCGCGGAGACCGCGCCGAGCACGCCGAGGATGCGCAGGATGCCGCCGTTTTCGATCGCGCAGAGCACGCCGCCGATCAGCATCAGCGCCGCTCCGAGCCCGGAGGCTGCCGCGTCGGGAAGCGACCTTGCAAAGATGCGCGCGTAATCCCGCTCCTTCCAGAAGGTGAGGCTGAGCGCCAGCAGCGCGAGCGTCACGACGATGCTGCATACGATCAGTCCCGTCGCGCTGCCGCCGCTGCGCTCTGCGCTGCGGAGCAGGAATCCGGTCAGCGCGCAGACTGCCGTCAGAACTGTAGTGGGCAGAGCGCCCAGCTTTTTCTCCATGATCTATCCTCCCCGGAATCGTTCCGAAAATTTTTCTGTAGCTCAGTATAACATATCATAACACATCCGGAGCGCTTTTTACAGCCCAAAGCACGGTCGAATTTTGAAATTTTCCGTCTTCCGGCGAAAAAAACATAAATATTTACGGAATTTTCACCGCTTTTTCTGAGAAATCGCTTGCATTTCCGGCATACGGATGCTATAATGCAGATATTCTTATAGTAAGTTTTACTAGAGAGTGGGGAATCTTCCCCACTCTTTCTTGCTGAGAAAGGGTGTTTTCATGAAGATCACACAGCAGGTGTGGGAATTCTCCGAGCCCATCGTACAGGCGCACGGCTGCTCGCTCTGGGATGTGGAATACGTCCGCGAGGGCGGCGAGTGGTTTCTGCGGCTCTACATCGACAAGGAGGGCGGCGTCGACATCTCCGACTGCGAGGCGATCTCGCGCGCGGTCGACCCGATCCTGGATGAGAAGGACCCCATCCCCGACAGCTACAGCTTCGAGGTCTGCTCGGCGGGACTCGAGCGCCAGCTCAAGCGCCCGTCCGACTTTGCGCAGTTCATGGGAAGCTCCGTGACTGTCCGGCTCTATACCGCAAAGGACGGCGCGAAGGAATATACCGGCACGCTGACCGGCTATGACGGCGGCGCGGTCAGCATCGAGACTGCCGGAGCAGAAAAACGCTTTGAGAAAAATGAGGTCGCGATGGTGCGGCTTCACGTGGATTTTTGACGAGGAGGAAACTGGAAAAAATGAACGCCGAAATTTTCGCCGCTCTGGCGCAGCTCGAGAAGGAGCGCGGCATCCCGCAGGCTTACATGGTCGAGAAGATCACGCAGGCGCTGGTCGCCGCCTATAAAAAGGACAAGGAAGGCTACACGGACAATGTGTTTGTCGAGGTCGAGGGCAACGATATGCATATGTACGTGCAGAAGGAGGTCGTCGACGACGTGCTGACGCCCGCGACCGAGATCTCGCTCGACGCGGCGCAGAAGATCAACAAGCACGCGCAGCTCGGGGATCTTGTCAACGTCGACGTCAAAACGCAGGACTTCGGGCGCATCGCCGCCCAGACCGCCAAGCAGGTCATCATTCAGGGCATCCGTGAGGCGGAGCGTGGCATGGTCTTCGATGCCTTCTCGTCGAAGGAGCATGAGATCCTGACCGCGACGGTCCTTCGCATCCTGCCCGACACGGGCGATATGATCGTTCGCATCGGCGGCGGCAGCGACAAGACCGACGCCATGCTCGCCGCCTCCGAGCAGGTCCATGGCGAGCGCTATAAAGAGGGCGACATCATCCGCGTCTACGTGGTGGAGGTCCGCCGCTCGACGCGCGGTCCGCAGATCATCGTCTCGCGCACCCATCCGGGTCTGGTCAAGCGGCTGTTTGAGCTCGAGGTCCCCGAGATCGCGTCCGGCGCGGTGGAGATCAAGTCCATCGCCCGTGAGGCAGGCTCGCGCACCAAGCTCGCGGTCTATGCCGCAGAAGAGAACGTCGACCCGGTCGGCGCGTGCGTCGGACCGAGAGGCGGACGCGTCGGCGCCGTCGTCAACGAGCTGCACGGCGAGAAGATGGACATCGTCGTCTGGTCCGAGGATCCGTCGCAGTTCATCGCCTCCGCGCTCAGCCCGGCGGACGTTGTTTCCGTGACGGTGCTGCCGGGGCTGGCAAAGGCGTGCCGCGTGATCGTCCCGGACGATCAGCTCTCGCTCGCCATCGGCAAGGAGGGGCAGAACGCCCGCCTCGCCGCGCGCCTGACCGGCTATAAGATCGACATCAAGCCCGCTTCGCAGGCGAAGGAATTTGAAGAGACGGACGAGCCGGAGCAGACTCCGGAGCAGCCGTCCGAGGAAGCGCAGAAAGAGGCGTAACTACCGCAGACCGCTGAGAAAGGGAGGCGACATCGATGCAGAAAAAGATCCCCATGCGCCAGTGCCTCGGCTGCCGGGAAATGAAGCCGAAGAAGGAGCTCGTGCGTGTGGTCCGCTCCCCGGAGGGGGCGCTTTCGCTGGATTTCCGCGGCAAGGCGCCCGGACGCGGCGCGTATCTCTGCCCGAACACGGAGTGTCTGAAGCGGGCGCGCAAGGCGAAGGCGCTTGAGCGCGCGTTTGACTGCGCGGTCGCGCCGGAGATCTACGACGCGCTGCTCGCCGCGATGGAGGACGAAGCACATGGAGGATAAGTCGCTGCGCCTTCTGGGGCTTGCCCGAAGAGGGCGGCTCGCGGAGGTCGGAGAGGAGCCGGTCGGCATCGCCTGCCGCGCCGGACACGCAAGGCTCCTGCTCATTGCAAAGGACGCGGGAGACCATACCTTCCGCCGCGCGCGCTCGTTCTGCCGCAGCGGCAAACCGCCCTACATCTGCGCACCGTATACAAAGGAAGAACTCGGCGCCGCGCTCGGCTGCAACGCCTGCGCGCTGTGCGCCTTTACCGACGCGCCGATGGCGCTGGCATTTTTGCAGACGCTTGAAAAAAGCGAACAGTATGAGCCCATCCTCGCGGAGCTTCAGCGGCAGACCGACCGCATTAAAAAGCGCCGTCAGGAGGAAAAAGCGCATCGGAACAACGTCAGACATGGAAAGTGATCACAGGAGGTGGCTGTATGAGTCTAGAAATCAAGTATAAGATCAAGGAAGTTGCGGACGACTTTGCGATGCCCGCCAAGGACGTCATCGAGGTCATTGGGAAGTTCTTCCCCAAGCCGAAGAGCAGCTCCCAGAATCTGTCTGAGGAACAGCTGAACGTTATTTTCGATTATATCACGCAGACGCACCAGATCGCGTCGCTGGAAGAGGTCTTCGCCGCCGCGAAGCAGAAGCAGGAAGCGCCCGCACCCGCACCCGCTCCCGCGCCCGAGCAGAAGCCGCAGACCGCCGCACCCGCCGCGCAGCCGCAAAAGCCCGCGCAGCAGCCCGCTGCCGCACAGAAGCAGCCGCAGGCTCAGCCGGGGCAGAGACCCGCGCAGCCGCAGCAGCGCCCGCAGCAGAACGCGTCCGCCCAGAAGCCGCAGCAGCCGCAGCCCGAGCGCAAGCGCGAGCGCCGCGTGATCGACACCAGCGCCGTCACGGTCAACGCCGACCGCTATGACGACCGCGTCGATTCGCTGGTCTCCGAGCGCGTGCAGAATTATCAGAGCGGCAAGCAGAAGATCGGCAACAAAAACAAAAAGCAGCAGCAGGCGAAGAAGTTCGGCAGCAAGTCCCGCTCGGAGGAGCAGGAGAAGATGCGCAGGCTCCAGCTCGAGATCGCGAAGAAGGCGCAGCTGGTCGTCAAGATCCCGGACGAGATCACGGTGGGCGAGCTTGCCTCGCGCATGAAGAAGACCGCCGCGGAGGTCATCAAGTGCCTCCTGAAAAACGGCGTCATGGCGAGCGTCAACTAGACCATCGACTTTGACACGGCGGAATTTGTCGCGGTGGAGCTCGGCTGTAAGGTCGAGCGTGAGGTCGTCGTCACGATCGAGGAAAAGCTCTTCGACGACCATCAGGATACCGCGGACGAGCTCGTGACGAGACCGCCGGTCGTCGTCGTCATGGGTCACGTCGACCACGGCAAGACCTCGCTTCTGGACTATGTCCGCCATGCGAAGGTCGCCGCCGGAGAGGCGGGCGGCATCACGCAGCACATCGGCGCGTACACCGTCAAGATCAACGGTCAGCCCATCACCTTCCTCGATACGCCGGGTCACGCGGCATTCACCGAAATGCGCGCGCGCGGCGCGATGTGCACCGATATCGCGATCCTGGTCGTCGCGGCGGACGACGGCATCATGCCGCAGACCATCGAGGCGATCAACCACGCCAAGGCGGCGAATATCCCGATCATCGTCGCCGTCAATAAAATGGATAAGCACGGGGCGAACCCCGACCGCATCCTGACGCAGCTCACCGAGCACGGCTTGACGCCTGCCGAGTGGGGCGGCGAGACAGAGGTCTGCAAGATCTCCGCAAAGACCGGTCAGGGCGTCGACGAGCTGCTGGAGACCGTCATCCTGACCGCAGAAATGGAAGAGCTCAAGGCAAACCCGAACCGCGCGGGCAAGGGCAGCGTCATCGAGGCGCGGCTGGACAAGAACCGCGG
>CAKTVN010000092.1 GCA_934623545.1 uncultured Oscillospiraceae bacterium | reverse complement strand
AGACCTGCCGCTTGCGGCAGGGTGAGGGATGTGAAGTTTGTTCCGACGCAAACTCCCCCTTTGCCATTCTTTCTTTCGACCGTCAACGGCGCTTTCTTTCTCATGCTGAGAAAGAAAGCGGGGTTGAAACGTTCCCCGCGCCTCCGGCGCGGTGTTATGCCCTCCGGGCATAAAAAGCCCTGCGCACTCCGTGCGCGGCATTGGGTCTTTTGGGCGCAAAAAAGACGCCGCCCTTTCGGGCGGCGATCACTTATTTTCTTGCCCTGCGAAGCACCTGAAGGATTCGCAGCGCGGATTTTTCAAGCGTGATACGGTCTGGCTCCGCGTCATAGCGTTCGTTGTCGGCGAGGAACATCCCGCCGAAGCGCCAGTCGACGATCATCGAGCGCGCGAGCGCGCTGTCCTCGCCGGGGAAGATGCCGTTGAGGCTCCGGTCCGGGATCAAAACCGCCGGATAGGCGCTGCTGGCGATCTCAAACGGCAGCGCGTAGAGCTGCCGGTAGGCGTGCTGCGAAAGCTCGCCCTCTGCCGGCGCGATGGCGCGCAGGACCGGCGCGCCGTAGTGCTCGACGCCGTGCGCGATGGACATGGCGCAGATGCCGGATACGACCGGGTCCTCGGACCAGCACTCGCAGAAGGCTTCCTGACGCGGCGTGCGCAGCAGGTTCGCGCCGGGCGCGAGCCAGAGATCGATGCCGTATTCCGCCATTTCGCGCCCGATGCCTGCGCCGACGGCGCGGATGAGCTCCGGATCAAACGAGCAGGCGAGCAGGCTCGCCGCCGGGAACGCCGTGCAGTATTGGCGGCGGACGACGCGGTCAGTCTCCTCGTCGCGAATTTCCTTTTGCAGCTGCAAGCCGCAGCTGCCTGCGGCGATGTCCAGCTTCGGGATGCCGTAGCGTTCGTTGGCGGGCGACGCGCCGAGCGCGCCGGGGACATCCGGCTCGGCGGAGCCGAAGCCGCAGACCAGCTCGCGCAGGCTGTGGTCATCCATCGACGCGACCAGCTGGAACGGCGAGCACCAGCCGCGCCGCACATCCTCAAGCGTATGCTCCTTGCCGTCGGAGCGGCAGCCGGTGAACTCCCTGCCCTTGCGCTGGCTCCGGCGCGGAAGATTTCGGTCGGAGAAGCGGATGGCGCGGCGGCGCGCAGCGGAAAGCTCCTCCTGCTCCTGCGGATAGGTAAAGCCCGCGCCGCGGCGCACGCGGTCGGCGACCTCGGGCATCTGGATGGGCGCGACCGCCTGTACGACGGCGCTGCGCGTCAGCCGCAGAGAGCCCGCGAGATAGGTCGTGCGGCTGTTGGTGCCGACACGGATGTCATAATAGCCCTCCTCCAGCACGAACGCCGAGGCACTTTCACGGAAGACCGCCATCTCCGTCACGGGGAAGCGGAGACTCAGCACCTGCTTTTCGCCCGGGTCGAGCGGACGGCTCTTCTGGAAGCAGTCCAGCTGATAGACCGCGCCCGTGCGCTCAGAGCCGGGGGCGGAGAAATAGACCTGTACGACCTCCTGCACCGGATAGACCTCGCCGGTGTTTTCGACCTCTGCCGTGACGACGATGTCGCAGCCGTCGAGCCCCATCGAGACCGAGCTCAGCTCCGCCTTGCCGTAGCCGAGTCCATAGCCGAAGGGATACAGGACCGGGCGGTCGAAGGAATCGAACCAGGTATAGCCGTTGAAGCAGTCGAGCGCCTGCGCCGCCTCGTCATACTGCGAAAGCTCCAGCGGCCACGTATGCGCGAGCCGCCCCGAGGGCATGACGCGCCCGGTGAGCAGATCAGCAAGCGCGTATCCGCCCTCCTGTCCGGCAACGCCCATGAAGAAGATCGCGGGTGCGAGCTGCGCCGCCTCGCCGAGCTCCATATAGCCCGGCGTGTTGAGCACCAGCACCGTGCGGGGGAAGGCTTCGCAGATCGTGCGGAGCATTTCCTGCTCCTGACAGCTCAGCTGCGGGCGGTAATCCTCGGGCGTGCGCGTCACGACGACGACCGCCGCGGCGCTGTGCTCCGCCAGCTCCTCCATGCTCAAGCCGGAGAGCGGAAGCTCCTCGGATGCCGGGTGCTCCATGCACCAGTTGCGGTACTTGTGCGCGAGCAGCCCGTCGGGCGTGACGACCTCGCTCGCGGCAAGCGCGTCCAGCACGCACACCCTCCGCCAGGGCTGCATCGAAGAGACGCAGCAGGCGGTATAGATCTGCCCGACGCCGAACACGGCGATGGGGAGCGCCTCGCCGCCCTCTCTTCGGAAGGGAAGCGTGCCCCGGACGTTCTTCAGCAGCACCATGCTGCCGGCTGCGGCGGCGCGCGCCGCGAGGGCATTGTCGTTGATTCTCGGTGTATATTCCATGACGTATCTCCTGTCATATGTTTCTGCGCCTATCATATCACAAATTAATGAATTTGGAAGCGGAAAAATCGCCGTTCGCGCGCGTTCCACCCTCTTTTTACAAAATGTTCATGTATCGGATGCAGGATGGATTATAATAATGTAGATTGATTCCCCGAAATATGAAAGCACCCCGGCAGCATGGCGCGGGGCGCTGCACGGAGGCGAGCGTAATGGCAAAAAAAATCCTGATCGTAGAGGACGATCATAATATTTCCGAGCTTTTGCAGCTTTATCTCAATAACGAGGGCTACCAGACCACCATCGCAAACGACGGCGGCGAGGGCATTGACCAGTTCCGAAGAGTGCAGCCCGACCTCGTGCTGCTGGACATCATGCTGCCGGTCATGGACGGCTGGGGCGTGCTGCGCACCATCCGGCAGGACTCCAAGACGCCGGTCATCATGCTGACGGCAAAAGGGGAGACCTCGGACAAGGTCACCGGGCTCAAGCAGGGCGCGGACGACTACATCACCAAGCCCTTTGAAATGAAGGAGGTCCTCGCCCGCGTCGAGGCGGTCCTGCGCCGCACCTCCGAGGAGGACGCCGGTAAGGAAAAGAAGCGCCGCCTCGTCTTTGACAAGCTCATCATCGACCTCGACGCGTTCGAGCTGATCGTAAACGGCAAGCGCGTGGAGACACCGCCGAAGGAGATGGAGCTTCTGTACCATCTGGCATCCTCGCCCAACCGCGTCTATACGCGCAATCAGCTGCTTGACGAGGTATGGGGCTTTGACTATTTCGGCGACAGCCGGACGGTCGACGTCCACATCAAGCGCCTGCGCGAAAAGCTCGAGGGCGTTTCGGACCAGTGGTCGCTCAAGACTGTCTGGGGCGTCGGATATAAATTCGAGGTCGTGTAAGCATGAAAACAGGCAGTTTGCGCTCATAGCGTGCCTGCTTCTGGTCTGTATGCTGGTCACGGGCGTGTCGTTCTGGTTTCTCATGCGCTCGTATGTCGAGGATGAGAAGGAGCAGACGCTCCTTGCGGACGCGGACGCGGTCTCCAACCTTGCCCGCGCCTATACCTCCGCCGGCGAGCTGACGGATAACTGGGGCTTTCTGATGAGCCTGTCGTTCATCTCGCACATCGGCGACGCCGAGGCGCTCATCTGCGACGACGCGGGCAAGGTCATCCTGTGCTCGTGCGAGCAGTTTACCTGCGACCACATCGGGCAATATCTCGACGATGCCTTCCGCGAGAAGGTCAAGGCGGACGGGCGCGCGTTCGATTCCGGCATTTTGCAGAATATTTACTCCGAAAAGCGCTACCTTGCGGGCAGCACCATCATCTCCAACTCCACCGAGGAGCTGATCGGCTTCGTCGTGGTCTCCGCCCCGATGACGCAGGTCTCCGGCTTCATGGCGCGCAGCACGACGCTGTTTATCTACGCCGCGATCTTCGTCCTGGTGCTCGCGATGATCGCCTCGTCCTTCCTGTCGAAGTCGCAGGTGCGTCCGCTGCGCCAGATGGCGGAGGCGGCACGCCGCTTCGGGCACGGCGATCTCAGCACGCGCGTCGAGCTTCCGCCCGACAGCACCGAGGAGATCACCGACCTTGCGCAGGCGTTCAACTCCATGGCGGTGAGCCTTGAAAAATCGGAGCAGCGGCGGCAGGAATTTGTTGCCAATGTCTCCCACGAGCTCAAGACCCCCATGACCACCATCGGCGGCTACATCGACGGGATGCTCGACGGGACCATCCCACCGGATAAGCAGAAGCACTATATGCAGATCGTCTCCAGCGAGGTGCGCCGCCTGTCCCGGCTCGTGCGCAATATGCTGGACATCTCCCGGCTTCAGGCGCAGGGCGTGGACGAATCGCGCAAGACGCGCTTTGACATGAGCGACGTGCTCGGCGACGTGCTCATCGCCTTTGAGCAGAAGATCAACGCGAAGCACCTTCAGGTGAGCGTCGATCTGCCAGACCGCGCCGTCTGGACCCGCGCGGAGCGCGATTCCATCATGCAGGTCGTCTACAATCTGGTGGACAACGCCATCAAATTCTGCCCAGACGGCGGGCAGCTGACGCTGCGGCTGTATACCGACGGCGGGAAGTCCCACACGGTCGTGCAGAACACCGGACCCACCATCGACCCCGAGGAGCTTCCGCTCCTGTTCGACCGCTTCCACAAGGCGGACAAGAGCCGCTCCGCCGACCGCGAGGGCTGGGGACTCGGGCTTTACATCGCGAAGGCAATCATCGGCGCGCACGGCGGCGACATCCGCGCGACGAGCCAGAACGGCGTGACGGCGTTTGAATTTACGCTGCCGGTCGTCCGCTGACGCGAATTTACGGATTATTCAACATTCCACAGCCTGAGATGGATATACTGTAGAGTATAGAATACAGAGCAGAAACGAAATTTGAATCTAAAAGGCAACACCGCACAATTCGGCAAGCAGATTTGGCGAGAGATTTTTCGTCAAGTCAAGGTTTGAAAAGCGAAGGAATACTTTGTGTATTTCAAACTTTTCAAACCGCAGAATTGGCGGAAAAGATCCGCCAAAGCGCGCAGACGCATTTGTGCGGTGTTGCCTTAAAAAGTAAGAAGGTGACATCATGCGCTTTGAAGACCCGGACCGTTCCGGTTATTACGACGACAGTTTTACACAGGCTCCGCGTCCGGAGGGCGCAGAACCGCAGAGCTATTATCCCGGGCGGCGCTGTACGCCGATGGGCGCGCCGAGGCGCTCAAAGCGGCGCGGCGCGATCCTCACAGCCGTGCTGGTGCTGGCGATCCTCGCGGGCGCGGCATTCGGGACGGTGCAGCTGATGCGCCGGATGGATGTGCGGCTGGAGCGGACGGATGGAGGCTTTGATTTTTCGGTCCGTGCCAAAAACAGCGGTACGCAGCAGAATCTGACGTCGCGCAGCGACGATCAGAGCAGCCCGCAGACCCCGCAGGAGGACGCGGCGAGCACAGCACCGGAGGAACCGGAGACGGCTCAGGGCACGATGGCGCAGAACAGCGCCCCGGGCGCGCAGACACCGCCGCCGGAGCTTGAGGTGCAGCCTGCACAGCGCGGGACGGAAAACATCGTCTCGAACGCCGAGGGCGCGCTGAGCCTTCAGGAGATCTATCAGAAGCTGAACCCCAGCGTCGTCTCCATCGTCAGCACGCTCAAGAGCGGGACTGCCACCGGCACAGGCATCATCATGTCTGAGTCCGGCTATATCATCACGAACCACCATGTGATCGAGAACGCCAGCCAGCTGACGGTCCTGACCTATGACGACCGCCAGTATACCGCCGCCTTGGTCGGCAGCGACGCCATCAGCGACCTCGCTGTGCTTCAGATCGAAGCGAGCGGGCTGACGGCTGCGCAGTTCGGCGACTCGGACGTGCTGCGCGTTGGCGACGCGGTCGTCGCCATCGGCGACCCGCTTGGCATCCAGCTGCGTGGTACGATGACCTCGGGCATTATCTCGGCGATCGACCGCGACCTGACGGTGGAGGACCGCAAGATGACGCTCATCCAGACGGATGCGGCGCTCAACAGCGGCAATTCCGGCGGACCGCTCATCAACTGCTACGGGCAGGTCATCGGCATCAATACGATGAAGATGAGCTCCTATTATTCCAGCGCTTCGGTCGAGGGACTGGGCTTTGCCATCCCGATCTCCGTTGCAAAGCCCATCATCGACGAGCTGATCGAAAACGGCTATGTCGCCGGGCGCCCGGCGATCGGCATCAACGGCGAGTCCATGCCGGAGTATGCGCGGCTGTATTACCGCCTGCCGAAGGGCGTCTATATCACCTACGTCTCCGAGCGCAGCGACGCGTATCTCAAGGGCATCCGCGAAAACGACATCCTCACCGCCGTCAACGGCACCGCCGTCTCGACGCTGGATGAGGTCAATACGATCAAGAATCAGTTCTCCGCTGGAGAGAAGCTGACGCTGACCATTTACCGCGACGGCAGCTATTATGACGTCGAGGTCACGCTGATGGATCAGGCGCTGCAATAAAAAACGACTGCCGCCCGCGAGGGCGGCGGTTTTTATGCCGCGAACGCGGCATTTTTGTCACCCCGAAGGGGCGACGCTTATTTTGCGCCCGTGAGGGCGCAAAATAGGCGCATCCGGAGGATGCGCGAGGCTTTTTCGCGCACGAAGTGCGCGAGGCACTCTTTATGCCCGGAGGGCATAATACCGCGCCGCAGGCGCGGAACTCTTTTCCGGATTCACCGGAAGTGCCGTTTTTTACAGCGACGCTGTAACTGTGCCTTCGGCGACATACTTTTTTCTGTCTTGCCAGAAAAAAGTATGCAAAAAAGAGGCGCAGGACGCGAAATAGCGCTTACGCGCAGAA
>CAKTVN010000091.1 GCA_934623545.1 uncultured Oscillospiraceae bacterium | reverse complement strand
GTATTTTGTCCAGCGGCAGCAGAAGTGCCCCTCGTTCTGACTTCCGAGCGGGCGCACCTGACCGTGAATGGAGACCCCTTCCTCGCTGGCAACATCCAGCAGGCAGTTGCACCAGGTCAGCACCGCCCGCGTTCTCCAGCGTTCGTCGCCCGTGATATGCCAGAGCTCCATCAGCTCCGGGACGATCACCGCGCCCCATGCGTCGATCGCGTGGTGTTCGACCGAGATGGCGGTGCCGCCGGTGGTGTAATAGCCGTAGCGCGAAAACTCGCTGGAATCGGGGTAAAGGCAGTCATAATGGTACATCCAGGAGCAGAAATAGTACGCCGCCTGCTGCGCCATGCGCAGAAAACGAGGCTCCCCGGTCAAACGCCACAAGCGAAGCCCGGCGTTTACAAAGGGATAGGCGGTCTCCTTGTCGATGCTGACGCAGTCCAGCGCGCCAGCCGCGCAGAGGAACTGATCGAGATCGCGCTTTGCGTAGAAGTCCATGGCGCGGATGCAGACGGAGAGAATTTCCGGGTCGTCCAGGACCTCGTTTGCACAGAGCAGCCCCATGATCAGGAAACCGCCCGCGCTGCCGTCGGTCTGATCGGCTTCGCCGGAGAGCTTCCAGCTTTTTCCGAAGCCGCAGGTGTTGCTGAAATGCGTGCAGGCGAAGCGGCTCAGACGCCGGATGAAGGTGCGGTAATTCTCCTTTGTGCGTCCGTGCTCCTGCAGGAATTGATAGGCGCGCGTAAATTCACACAGCGCCCAGCCCATATTGCAGGCGTCCGGGTTTGCTTTTTCGGTCTTATCGTCCGGGAAATTGTTCTGATACTGCGGATACAGAAGCCCGTTTCCAGCTGCGTGGCAGCCCAGTTGTCCAGCATCCGCTCGCCGAGCGCCATCCGTTCCGGGTCGCCTTTCTTCCAGCCGTCGACGATGCGCATCCGGGCGTACATCGCGCCCTGATCTGCCCAGCCGATCTCATAGCGGCTTCCGAACTGCCCGAGTAAGAGATAATATGGGTCCTGCATGAGCTGCGCCATCCGCGCCGGTGTGATCTTCACCATGTGCTGATAGGCAAACAGACGCGGTGCGAAGTTGGTGTAGGACATGATGTGTCCGTGACAGTCCTTCAGCAGCTGATCTGAAAAGGCGCAGCCAAGCTCCCAGACGCGGGAAAGCTGAAGGCAGGGCGTTTTCTGCGGCTGAAACAGATCCAGCACACAGTCGAGCAGATTTGCGCAGGCGTAGTTTTCCCACCGGGGAACGCAGACGAACAGATACATTTGCAGCGAGACGAGACCGCCGGGTGGGAGCGGAAGATATTCTTCATAGGCTTCGCGCAGGATGCGCTTGCTGGCATAGGTATACGGCGCCTCCGTGACCGGATGGAAAATACGCTGCCGGATGCCTCCACGCACGGTGCGGAGCATGGAGCAGGACGAGCGAAGGCTCAACTCGTCGCGGCTTGATGCAAACAGCGCCACACCAAATTGGTGGTTTTCACTGAGGGTACAGGAGGGGATGCCTTCGCGGTCGTATGCGAAGACCCACGGCTTTCCGTCGCGCTCCAGACCGGTCGGTGTATCCTGATTGCCGAAGACATTCCCGTTGTAATTAACGCAGGGAATGACATAGTGCGCCGGGACGAACGCGGTCTCCGTCTCGAAAATGCTTTTGATGCTGCGGCGGCGCGCACAGTGGTTGAGCAGACGGCGCGTGATGCCGAACAGACCGTTGTTTCCTAGGGGCTGAATCGTATCGCGGATCTCAAGACCGTCGTGCCGGTATGTGAGGCATCCGTCCGCGCATTCTGTAAGCGGCAGGACCTGCTCCACGCCGTCTTCGACGATCACTGCCGGGTCAAGGCGCACGACCGCGCCGCGCTCATTTTCAGACAGAGAAAATGCGCCGTTTTCGTAAACAATGTTCATTCGCGCACCTCCTGCGGCTCTGCGGCGGTGCCGCAGTCCAGAATACGCCAGTCGGGGCATTTGCGCAGAATGTCCATCCGGAAAGCGCCGGGCCATGCGACCAGCCACTGCGTGGGCTGATACGGACCGAGCGTGCGCCGTGACCAGCGTGTGTGATATACCGCTTCATCCTGAGAACCGGCGGGGCGGACATGAGCGGCGATGCTCAGTGTTCCATCCGAGACGAGCTGCGTGGTGCTGCACCAGAAGGCAAGCGCGTAGCGCTGCCAGATGCTGTTTCCGGTCAGCTCCGCGAGCTTGAAGAAGGAAAGCACGTCGTGTACGGCGTATTGGTCGATCGCGTTATGCGCAGTGGAAACTGCCGTCATGCCGAAGGTATCGTAGCCAATCTGCCCGCAGACGGTATCCTTCGAATATTCCACGCGATAGTGCATCATCCACGTACACAGATACCATGCGACGTTCTGTGCCTTCTGAAGCAGCGCAGCATCGCGCGTCTGCGCATACAGCGCGAGCGCGGCGGCGAGCAGCGGACTAGCGGACTCCTTGTCAATGCAGTAGGTATCGAGCGCGCCTGCCGTTGTAAAGCCGTTGCGGTCAAATTCACCGTAATAGAAGTCAAATGCGGCTTTTGCGCTTTCCAAGAACTCCGGCTCCGCCGTGCGCTGATATGCCGTGAGCAGCGGGCAGATCAGGAAGCTGCCGACAGAGCCGTTCCGGCTCTGAACGCTTCCGTCGTCGTTCCAGCTTTTTGCAAAGGCACCGTCTGGGCTCTGATGGCGGACGACAAAGCGGCAGATGCCGAGCGCGGTCTCGCGGTATTCCGGACGCGGAACGCCCGCCTTTTCCGCGAGATCTGCGGCTTCAAACAGACCGGACGCTGCGCCGCCGAGGTTGCAGGCGTCGATTGGAAATACGCGCTGACCGCCCTGCGAGGCAAGCTCTGGCATATAGGCGCGTGTATCGGGCGGCGTGCTTGCGGCGGGATCGCCGTCAAATTTGACACGCATTAAGCCGTTCGGCAGCACGGCACAGCGTATCCAGCTGTCAAGCGTGAGGATCGCCTTGTCGCGGCATTCTGTGTCTCCGGTTTTCAGATAATCCTCCAGCAGAATGCAGCTGAGAAGGGCGTTTTGACCGACCCAGCCGATTTCATATCGAATGGAGGTGCGTTTTTCGTAATAACAGGTCTTGCTGTTCCAGTCCAGACCGCGGTTGAAGGCGCAGAAGCCGCTGGGCTCCTGTGTCCACAGACTCTTGAAGAAGGCGAGCGTATAACGGTAGAGGTCGGCTGCGGGCATGGCGGGGCGGAGCGGGTGCGAAAAACGCTCCCAAGCGAAGGTGAGCAGCTTCTCATAGCGCTGCCGCGCGCGCCCGCCGCTTGAGAGGACGATGAGCGCGTGAAATTCCGCGCGCGGCTCCATCGTGCCGCGGAAGGGCGGCGCCCATTCGTGGCGCATCAAAACGCGCGGACCCTCCTGTTCCGGCCAGACGAGTGCATGGCGGGTAATGCCGCTGCCGTCGGACCAGAGCGAACAGCTGGCTTTCTCGGATGGGTCGGCGAGCAGCGCGAGGCTGATATCGTCCGCCTCCGTGTAGGTGCAGGCGGGGATGGTGCAGCGGTGCCAGACAAACGTCCACGGAATACCGCCGTCTGTGCCACCGACATATTCTGCGCTGTCGCCCCAGCCGTTTCCGTTATAGCTGACGCCGGGAATCATGGTGAATGTGACTTCTGTGGTACGCAGCAGCTCCATGCGCATTTCCGAAACAGGCGTGTCGGACCGGCGCTGCCAGTACCAGACGCCGTCCTCCAGCTGCGTGAAGGAATCGGTGCAGTGTGCCTGCGGGACGATTTCCGCAATGGGCTTGCCGTCGGCAAAAAGGCGGAATACGTCTGTTCCGGGGCTTCGGCGGAATCCTGCATTCATAGTGTGCATTCTCCTCTTATTTGCGTGTGATCTTTTCAATCAGGCAGCGACCGGATGCCGCGGCAAAGGCAAGCCCGGCAGGAACGAGTGCCGGATCCATGTGTGTGAAGAACTTCGGAATTTCCAGTGTGAGATCGCCGCGATAGCCGATCTCGCGCAGCGCATCGCAGATAGCGTCCCAGTGCTGAAGACCGAGGAAGGGGGGGAGATGGCGGTCGTCCAGATAATCGGTGTCCTGAATATGCAGCGCCGTAAGGCGGTCGGCAGAAATGCCGCGGATCAGCGCCTCCGGCTCCGTGCCGCCGATGGCGGCATGACCGACGTCGACACAGGCAGTGAAGCCGGGATGATTCAGAGTATCCAGAAAGCGGTTCATAAGCTCGGGCGTAGCAAAGCGCCCAAGGCAGCGGTGCGTCGGGTCGTAGTCGAAAATATTCTCAAATGCAATGTGAATGCCATATTTTTCGCAGTATGGAATCAGACTGCGGAAATAAACCAGATTGTATTCCGTCAGATCGACGCCTGCCGGCGTCAGGACGCTGTGTACGACGATGCTTTCCGCGCCCAGCCGCGCTGCCAGCTCGATGGAGCGGACAAGCGCCAGATAGGACGGCTCAGACAGATCCATTTCACCTCCAAAGCTGAAGGAAAAGGGCGCGTGCGCCTGATTGCAGACGATCCCGTTCTGCTGCGCGGCGTCGAGCACCTCCTCCGCAAGCTGCGCGTAGTCGCCTCTGCACAGGCGCTGCTCGATCTCAGAGAGATAAAAGGAAAAATCAAAGCAGTCGAAGCCGGCGCTGCGGATTTGGCGGAGATTTTCGGCGATACTGTAGAATTGCGATGTGCAGCCGGTGTTGATGGAAAGCCTCATGGTATCATCCTCCGTGAATTTTCCTGATTTTGAGTGTGAATCGCTGTATGGGCAGAATATTCTGCGTATAAACGATTCAGACGAGTGCGGCGAGCGTGCCCTTCAGGACGGAATCATCCCCGGTACGCTCCATCTCGGCGAGCAGCGCCGCGCGCATCTGCTGGGCGGTCTCCTGCGCCTGCGGCACATGAATCAGATTGTGCATTTCAAACGGGTCTTCCTGCAAATTGTAAAGCTCATGCAGTTCGTTCTCGGTCGCGGTGTATTTCCAGCAGTCCTTATAGAGGGTACGCTGCTGGAGGTGGACCTGAAAGTGACCGTAGTGCTCACTCATCAGAACCTCACGCGGTGCGATTTTCCCGTCGGCAAGCGACAGAAGGCTTCTGCCGTCCATGTATGACGGAACCGGCAGACCTGCCATTTCAAGAATGGTCGGCGCGACGTCCAGATTGCTCGTCAGCGACGGAACGGTCTGACCGCCGACCCGACCCGGGATGTAGAGGACCATCGGAACATCCATCAGCTCCTCCTGCATATCGCCGCACTTGTCGAACATACCGCCGTGCGTGCCGATGCCATCGCCGTGATCGGCTGTCATCAGGATGCAGGTGTTTTCGCCATAGCCGCGCGCGCGCACCGCGTCGATCAGACGACCGAACGCGCGGTCGATGTACGTATATTGCGCATAGGCGCGGGAGGCGACCAGCTGCCATTCGCTTTCCGAGCAGATGGCGGCGTGCATACCGCGCAGATTTCCGAGGAACGTGCTGTAAAATTCCGGCTTTTCTCCGGCGGTGTAGGGCGTATGCAAACTGGGGTAGGGGCGGATATCCTCCGCATGAATTTCATCTGCGGCCGATTTCGGCGGCTGGTAGGCATGATGCGGTCCCCAGGTGTCCAGCCGCAGGACGAACGGGCGGGAGCTGTCTCTGTGGTCCAACCAGTTCAGCGCCTTCGCGACCAGAAAATCGACTTCATGCACCGGATCAGTGTTGTCCAGATAGCCGCTGGCGTAGCAGTTGAAGAGATCTTCCCGGCTCAGATCAACCAGTCCGTCCGGATGGGCGAGAGACGTTTCCAGATGCTGTCCCCATTCCTGACGGAACATGGGGTGCTGATAGCCGTTTTCCTCCAGATACGCCCGATATTCCGGCGTCAGATAGGGATTGCCGTATCCGCCGGGAAAGAAGCCGTCAAAGCAGAAACGGCTGTCGGTATATCCGGAATGATTCTTGCCGAAGTAGCCGAGATCAAAGCCGTGCTCGCGGAGCGTCTGGCAGATCAGCCGTGCGCCCTTTTCCGGCTGCGGGTCATTATTGAGCTTTCCGTGCTTGTGCGCATAGAGCCCCGTGAGCATACTGGCACGCGCCGGCATACAGAGCGGATGTACGGATTTGCAGTTCGTGAAGCTGATGCCCTCGCGGCACAGCCGCTCATAGGTGTCAAGGATGGGGCGTGCGCCGAGCGTATTTTTGTAGTGATGGAACGTGACATGATCCATCGTGAGCCACAGAACATTTCGATAAGCTGTTCCCATAAAACGCTCCTCCCTGCTCGTCATTGTTGATCTTTCCACTTAAGGCGGATAGCAGCGTGCTGCGTAAAATCAAAGCAGCACGCTGCTTGAAGCCGCTGTACATATCATCTCTTGCCAATGCACTTGAAAAATTGCGTGGAACGACCCGTTAAACTTTGCTCCAATCAAATACTGTGCCTAACGGGAAGTCTTTATCGTCGCAAAGCTCATTGTAAATCCGCGGTGCATCTACGGGCGATTCAACACGCGAAACAATCGGCTCTACCTGGATGCGTTTTGAGGCGATCATATCAAGGATTGCGTTGCAGTCATCATGGTGTGTCCAGTGATGCGGATAGGACTCGTGCTTTGGTCTTACAAAATTGTGCGCACCGATCAGTTTTATTCCGGGTCTGTGAACCTGCTGATAATAGTCGATCGGGCAATCTGAAACTCTCGTGCAGCCGAGAAGCGATATTCTGCCCATCCATGATGCAC
>CAKTVN010000090.1 GCA_934623545.1 uncultured Oscillospiraceae bacterium | reverse complement strand
GTCGCCCGTCAGGGCGTTCGGTCTACGGAACGAGGAACGATAACACGCACAACGAAACGAACTGTTTTTCTGCGCGCCAGCGCTATTTCGCGTCTCCAAGCACTCTTTTCTCCACCATCTTTTCTCTTGCGAGAGAAAAGATGGTGCCGTCGGAGACATCCCGCGTCCTTCGGATGCGGTCCCTCCGTGCCTCTGGCACGGTCATCCTGCGCCCTTCGGGCACAAAAAGCGTGTCACCCTTCGGGTGACAATATTTCTCCGTTGTGGATGAGCATGACCTTCCCAAGCTCCGTCAGCCGGTCGGTCTCACAGCAGGTGATCAGCACCTGCCCGGTCCGGATCTGATTGAGCACGAAATCCTGCCGCCTTGCGTCCAGCTCGGAGAGCACATCGTCGAGCAGCAGGACCGGTTCCTCGCCGGTGTCCTGCCGCATGAGCTCGCGCTCCGCGAGCTTGAGACTGATGGACGCCGTGCGCGTCTGCCCCTGCGATCCGTAGCTCTTGACGCTCTTACCACCGATGGCAGTCTCGAAATCGTCCTTATGCGGTCCGGTCAGACACTGCCCGGACTCCAGCTCCGCGCGCTCATGGCGGCTCTGGTGCTCCATGATCTGCTCAAAGAGCACGCGCTTTTCTGCGAACGGGTCGTCAATGGTGGAGACGGTCTGATATTGGAGCGTCAGGGTCTCCTGTCCGCCGGAAAATTCCGCGTGATACTCCGCCGCCGTCTCGGCAAGCTTCTTGAGATACCGTGCACGGTATGAGACGATCACCGCGCCGACCTGTGCCATGCGAAGGCTGAATTCCGGCAGCGGCTCGCGCAGCGACGGCATCTCGTGCCAGTCCTTCAGGATCCGGCTCTTGCTTTCCAGCAGCTTCGCGTATTCTGCGACCGCCCTTGCGTAGTTCGGGCGGAGCTGGCACAGGGCTGTATCGATGAGCTTTCTTCGTGCTGCCGCGCCGCCGCGGAGCACCTGAAGCTCCTCCGGGCAGAACAGGACCGTCGTCAAAAGCCCATCC
Organism: uncultured Oscillospiraceae bacterium; assembly: GCA_934623545.1. Taxonomy (GTDB): domain Bacteria; phylum Bacillota; class Clostridia; order Oscillospirales; family Oscillospiraceae; genus CAG-170. The sequence goes on along the minus strand of CAKTVN010000090.1, from coordinate 5,782 downwards.
AGTGCCGCTGCGGTCTTTTGCTTGACACCGCCGACATAGATCTGCCTTGGGCGTCTTCCGGCGAAAATGACGGCGCGTGCGGTCTGCTGGCGCCCGGCGGAAAAAAGCTCCGCCGAAAGATCTGCAAAATCGGCGCCGAAGCACACCAGCTCCTGCGGCTTTGCCGTGCGAAAGCTCTTTCCGGTCGATAAATACGCGACCGCCTCGAGCAGATTGGTCTTTCCCTGCGCGTTTTCCCCCAGAATCAGATTGACGCCCGGGACGAACTGCGCCTCCAGATGGGCATAATTGCGGAAATCGAAGAGCGTGAGCGCGTCAAGCCTCATGTTCGCTTCCTTCGACCTTCCAGGAGTTGCCCATGAACGTGACCACGTCGCCGGGGCGCAGCTTCTTGCCGCGCATGGTGCAGACCTCGCCGTTTACCTGGACCTCGCCCTCCTGGATGAGGTTCTTTGCCATGCCGCCGGAGCCGACGGCGTTTACGAACTTCAGAAAATCCTGCAATTTGATAAATTCGGTCGTGATCATGACGGACTCAAGCGCCGCCTGCTTTTTCGTGACGCGTACCTTCATCTCAGTCGCCTGCCTTCAGCCGGACGGGGAGGACCATATAGCTGAACTTTCCGTCTGCTTCGCATGGATTGAGCACGATGGGGCTCAGCCCGTTGATGAGCTCGAGCGAGACCTCCGGCGTCGGCACCGCGCGCAGCGCGTCGAGCAGATACCGGCTGTTGAAGCCGATCTCAAGGTCCTTGCCATCGCCCGCGGTCGCGCAGGCGTCGTGCGCCTCGCCGATGGTGGAGACGGTGCGGAAGTCCGCCGTATTGTTCCCGAAGGTGCAGCGCACCGGGCTCTTGATCTTTTCGGAGATGACGAGGCTCACGCGCTCGATGGAGTCCGTCACGTCGCGGACATTCGCCGCGATCTTGATGGGGTTGTTCTGCGGCAGCACGCGCCTCCAGTCGAGGAACTCACCCTCTAGGATGCGGCAGACGAGCGTCGCGTCGCCGATCGTAAACAGAATGTGCTTTGTGCCGAGATAGATGACCGCCTGCTCGTCGGTATCGTCCAGGATCTTTTCCACTTCCTTGAGCGCCGCCGCAGGCGCAACGAATTTGACCGTCCGCTCCAGCGCTTTTTCCGGGAAATAGCGCCGCAGCGCCAGCCGATAGCCGTCGACCGCGACGACCGTCACGGAATCGTCTGCGATCTCAAACAGGCAGCCGGTATGGATCGGGCGCGCCATGTTTTCGCTCGCGGAGAAGATCGTCCCGGAGATCATCTCGCGCAGCTCGCGCTGCGGGACGGGGATGCCCTTTTCCGATTCCACGTCCGGCAGCTCCGGATAGTCGTCCGCGTTCATCGCCGTGATCGTAAACGAGGAGATGCCGCCGCGGATGAACACGCGGTAGTTCTCATCGACGCTGATCGTGACCTCGTCGTCCGGCAGTTTCCGGATGATATCGAAGAACAACCGCGCGGGCATGATGCACGCGCCGGGCTCTGCGATGTCGGCGTTCACGCCGACGGTAATGCCTGTCTCCAGATTATAACCGGTCAGCATCACTTTCACACCCGCCTTAACGAGCAGACCCTCAAGCGACGCGATGGCGCTTTTCGGTGCGACCGTGCGCGAGGCGACGGAGATCGCAGAAACAAGCAGCGCTTTTTCACAGGTGAACTTCATAAGAACGACCTCTTTTCTCTTTAGATAGATGCTTTCTCTTAGAAAGAAAGGAAGCAAAGATAGTAACAGTTAGCAGTAGGGGAATTTTATGTGGAAAACCGGCGTCCGCCCTTTGCTTGCAGCGTTTTTTTATCCACAGCCCAATGTGTACAGCTTTGCCGTCTGTCCACAGCCCATTTTGTGAAACAAGCGTTTTTCACTTGTCCACACGGATGTCATCCACAGTCAACAGGTGCCTGTGGATAAAAATCAGGCTGCAAAAAATACCACGCCCGGCGCGAAGGAGCCTTCGCTCAGAGCTTGCTGTTGACGTTGGCAGTGATGTCGCGGATGTTGTCCGAGATGCCGGAGGTGCTGTCCTGAAGCAGCTTTTCGACCTTGTTCAGCGCGTGAATGACGGTCGAATGGTCGCGCCCGAATTCCCGCCCGATGTCGGGAAGGCTGAGATTCGTGAGCTTTCGGATGAGGTACATGGCGACCTGCCGCGCCTCTGCGGTGCTCTTGTTTTTGAGCGTCCCGCGCAGCGTCCCTTCCTCAATGGAATAGAAGCGGCAGACCTCGCCAATGATGAGGCTCGGTGTCGGGAGCGTCTCTGTCTTGCCCTTATACATATCCTTGATGGCGCGCGAAACGTGCTGCACATCCATGACCATATTGGAAAGCTCTTTGTAGGCGAGAATTTTCTTGACGGTCCCTTCGATCTGACGGATGTTCGTCGTGATGTTCTCCGCGATGTAGGAGCACACGTCGTCCGGAAGGTCCATGCCGTAGCTCGCCGCCTTTTCGCGGATGATCGCCATACGCGTCTCATAATCCGGCGGCTGAATGTCTGCGATCAAGCCCCACTCGAAGCGGGTCTTGAGCCGGTCCTCCAGGCGGAGCATTTCATTCGGCGGGCGGTCCGCCGTCAGAACGATCTGCCGGTGGCTTTCGTAGAGGTTATTGAAGGTGTGGAAAAACTCCTCCTGCGTGGAGTTTTTGCCAGCGATGAACTGGATATCGTCGACCAGAAACAGGTCCGCGCCGCGGTACTTGCTGCGGAATTCGACGTTACGACCCTCCTGAAGCGCTGTGATCAGTTCGTTTGTAAACTGGTCGCCCTTGATGTAGACGATGTTGTAGTCCGGGTGCTTGCGGTGGATCTCGCTCGCGATCGCATACAGCAGATGCGTTTTGCCGAGCCCGGACGGACCGTAGATGAACAGCGGGTTATAGGTCTCTGCGGGGTTGTTCGCGACCGCCAGCGCTGCCGCGTGCGCGAATCGGTTGGAGGAGCCGACGACGAAGCGGTCAAAGGTGAACTGGGGGTTGAATTCGATGAACTCGGGCTTTTTCCGCCCGCCGCGCCGGCGGTAATCATCCATTTCATCCTCGCCCAGAACGACCAGCTCGATGTCGCGGCCGAACAGCTCCTTCATCGCGTCCTGAATGTAGCCCGTGCAGCGGCGCAGAATGATGTCCTTGCGGTAATCGGACGGGGAGTAGAGCACAAGCTGCGTGTCGGTCAGCTCAACGACCTCGACCTCGTCAAACCAGGTGGAGACGACCGGCGCAGTGAGCCGGTTTTCCATGTGACCGAGGATCTTGGCCCATACATAGGCGGTTGAGTACATTCAGGCGTTCCTTCCTTTTCCGGCGCTGTGGAATGATCCATATGCGCAAATTTCAGCACCCTAATCTTAACACATTTTTTCTTTCTTTTCAAGGAGCGACACAATTAAATATAGGAGAAAGAAATTGTTGCACGATTCAGGGCAACAATTTTGTCACCCTTCGGCTGACAAGAGCCGCGTTCTCCGGACGCGAAAAGCCCTGCGCCTTCGAGCGCGAAAGAATATCTTTACAATTCCAATATCCTTCGATATACTCATCTCAAAGAGAATGAGGTGGTTTGGTATGAAAAAGCTTCACTACGCATGGGCGATCTGCCTGGGCTGTACGCTTCTGCTTTTGATTTCCGGCGGGCTGTCCGTCAACGCCTTTTCTGTTGCGCAGCCGTATATCCTCGCGCAAAATGGCTTTACCAATACGCAGACCTCCATGATCACGACGGTACGCGCGCTGGCGTACCTCGCGTGTATGTTCCTGATGCCGCGGTTTTACGGCAAATTCGGCTACCGCCTCGGCGCGGCGCTTGCGATTCTGTTCGCGGCGATCGCGTTCGTGCTGTTCGGCGCGGCGAAGCACCTTGCGACCTATTATACAGCGGGTGTGATCGCCGGGCTTTCCTACGGCTTTGGGTCGATGGTCCCGGTCTCCATCCTGATCTCCCGGTGGTTCCACGAAAAGCATGGGCTTGCGCTCGGCATCTGCGCGGCGGGCACGGGACTGGCGACGGTCCTCTTTTCGCCGGTCATGACGGCGCTGATAGAGCGCGTTTCGCTCGCTGCCTGTTTCTATTTCCTCGCGGCGGTAAGTCTGCTGACGGCGTTTGTGGTGTTCCTGCTCCTGAGAGAAAGTCCGGAAAGCTGTGGCAGGACGCCCTACGGCGTCAGGGCAGACCAGACGGCGGCTGTCGGGCACAGAAATGCGCCGGAGATCGGAAGGCTCCGCTGGGCGGTGCTGTTCGTTTCCATGTGTCTGCTCGGGTCCATCGCCTCGCCGGGCTTTACGCATATGATGATCCTCTTTACGACCGCAGGCGTGCCCGGAGAGCGCGCGGCGCTGTGCGTGTCCATTTTCGGTTTTGCACTGATGGTCGGCAAGTGCGTTTACGGTGAGAGCTGCGATCGGCTCGGCGCAAGGCGCTCCAACTGGATTTTCGGCGCGATTTTGTGCTCTGGGCTTCTGCTTTGCGCGCTGAGCGATCTGCGGCTGATGCTGCTGCCCTATGCGGCTTCGATTCTCTATGGCTTCGGGGTGCCGATGTCGACGGTCGGGCTGTCCGTCTGGGCGGAGGATTTCACGGACACGGCACGCTTTGACTGGGCGCTGCGGCTGTTTCAGATGGGCTACGGCGCCGGAGCGCTGGTCTTTTCCTTCATGCCCGGCATGATCGCCGATCGCTGCGGAAGCTACGCGCCGGCGTATATCGTCTTTCTGGCGTTCGGCGTGTTTTCGCTCGCGACGGTCCAGAATACATACAGAAAGATCAAAGCCTGAGCTTCAGGCGTAAAAATTGGGGGTGGGCTTGTGGCAAACTGCATCGAATGCGGAAGAGAGATTCCGGAGGGCGAGTTGTTCTGCGCGGAATGCAGCCGGGAGCTGGTGCAGATCGAGAAAATGGCGCAGCCGCAGGGGAGACTTCCTGCGCAGAAAGCTCCGACGAAAGCGGCAGTCTGCGCACCGGAGAAAAAGCAAAGCGGCACGCATCTGCCGAATGGGATCAAAATTCTCATCGCGGTTTTGGCAGTGATCGCGCTCGCGGGCATCGTCTTTATGCTCCGGCAGCTGATCTCGACCAACACACTGCGGGCGGAGCTGCGCGTCCGCGAGGAGGCGCTTGCTGCGCGGGAGACAGAGTTCGACGCCACGCAGCAGACGCTCGACGAGACGCGGCAGAAGCTTTCGCAGGCGCAGCTGACCATCTCCGCCCAGCAGGAGCAGATCACGGAGCTTCAGGGCGGCATCGCCGAGGCACAGAGCAGCGCGAATCAGACGCAGTACGACATGACGGCGCAGCGCGCGCAGCTCGAGAAGCTTCAGCAGGAAAATGAGACCCTGATGGAGCAGATCACCGCGCTGAATACGGCGCAGGCGGAGCTTCAGGACGAGCTGGACACGCTTACCGAGGCGCAGCAGACGCTCGAAGAGGAGAATGAGGCGCTCAGCGAGGAGAAGCAAAAGCTCACAGAGGAGAATCAGACGCTGAAGGAGAAATCGAGCTTCATGGACTCCTACGTCGTGTTTGTGGAGGACGACAAGAGCGGGCTTTATCACAAATACGGCTGCTCCGCCTTCAAGCACAAGAGCTTCTGGGCGTACAGCCGCAAGCTTGCCGAGAATTTCGGCTATACCGCCTGTCCGAAGTGCTTCGGATAAACAAAGCGCCGCAGAACTCTCTGCGGCGCTGTTACTGATTATTTGTTCTTGAGAAGGTCACGGATCTCAGTCAGCAGGACTTCTTCCTTGCTGGGCTCCGGTTCCTTTTCGGGT
>CAKTVN010000089.1 GCA_934623545.1 uncultured Oscillospiraceae bacterium | reverse complement strand
TTTCGCCAAAGGCGGAACCTTTCTGATTAAAGAATTTAATCAGAAAATAGTATAAAACGTGAATCCGTTTTATTCGGCGGCGTGTACGTCGAATAAAACACTTTATGTGCCGCAAGTATGGAATTTGTGCGCTGTCGGCGCACAAATTATGCGCGCAGCATCACGCGGCTTTTTCAAACGCGATGGCAGCGAAGCGAATCGCGTTTGAGAGCTTGTTCAAAAAACGTAGCTCAGGCAGGTCTTATCGCAGCCGAGGGCGTCAAAGTGGCGGGTGTAACGGTCAACATAGCGGTAGCCGCAGTTCAAAATGACGCGTCGGGAGGGCTCGTTGTCCTCAAAATGGTCGGCGAAGCAGAAGTCGAATTTTGTTTTCAGATAGGCGGTGACGGTGCGGAGCATTTCCGTGCCGTAGCCGTGGTGCTGATACGCCTTGCCGATGACGAAACCGGTATCGACGCAGCATTTTTCGGCGTATTCGCCGTCCATGTGGTAGCGATTGACGTGGATGTAGCCGATGAGTGTATCTCCGAGAAGGACAGCGAGGGCGGTATTGTACTGTGTCAGCGCGGCGAAAAATTCGTCAAATTCCGCGTCGTTTTTCGCCGGGAGGAAGCCCGCGGGGGCGGTGATGTCGGGCGTCGAGAGCACCGCACGGAGCGCGGGCTTGTCGGCGGGGGTGAGAAGACGATAGGTCAGGCGCTCGGAGCGGAGCGTTTTTCCTTCAAGTCCGATCATAGGGGGGACCTTCTTTCGTGTGGAATGTGATAGGGCGCAAGACGCGCCGCAGGCGCGGAGGACACCGCATCCGGAGGATGCGGAGGCTTTTTATGCCCGCAGGGCATAATGCCGCGCCGGAGGCGCGGAACATTTTCCGGATTCACCGACGTGCCGTCGTTGATGCGCGACAGCAACTGTCGCTCCGCGGGCATACTTTTTTCTGTCTTGCCAGAAAAAAGTATGCAAAAAAGAGGCGCAGGGGACGCGAAATAGCGCTTACGCGCAGAAAAACGGGTCGTTCCATTGTGCGTATTTCCGTTACACTTTCCGTAGTCCGAACGCCCTTCGGGCGACCGTAGAATCGGGTTTCCGCATCGCACGGTATACTTTGCGTGTTGTTACGTGAGCGCCCGTTGAATATTTGACGTATGGAAGCCGAAACGCATTTGACCTTTTGTAGGGGCGGACGACTCTGTCCGCCCGACTGCATCGCAGAGTATTTCGACTACCTCGCCGGTCTGTTCAATTCGCATCTGCATCGCGTTTGTTGCAGATTAAAATATGCTTTGCACAAGCCGAACCCCGGGAATGATCCAAGAAGGGGGCATCAGCCCTCTTCTTGGTCGTTTTAAGGGGATTCCAAAGGGGGAAATCGAAATCCCCCTTTGGCGTTTTCTTTTTACCGCCAGCGGCTTTTTCTTTGCCGCGCAAAGAAAAAGGGGCTGAATCGTCTCCTCGCGCATTTCATGCGCGAAAAGCGGGCGGACAGGGGCGTCCGCCCCTACGGAGGTGTCAGTAAGACGATGTATCGCCAAGCTTGCGTCAAGCAAGAAGCTGCTCAAGGCGGACACGATTTGGGGCGCTGAGCGGTGTGAGCGGCAGACGCGGGTCGCCCGCGTCGAGCCCGATGATGCGCAGGGCGTGCTTGACGGGGATGGGATTGACCTCACAGAAGAGGGCGTCGATGAGCGGCATGAGCTCCGTCTGGAGCCGCCCGGCGCGGGCGTAATCGCCGCGAAGGCAGCTTTTGACCATGTCAAGCGTCTCAGTCGGGCGGACATTGGAAAGGACGGAGATCAGCCCTCGACCGCCGAGGGACATGAGCGGTACGGCGGCGTCGTCATTGCCGGACCAGACGTGCAGGTCCGAGCCGCAAAGCCGCACGATGCGCGCCGCCTTGGCGATCAGGGGCGAAGCCTCCTTGATGCCGTTGATGTTCGGGTGCGCGCTCAGCGTATGGCAGGTCTCGACGGAGATGTCGACGCCGGTACGGCTGGGGACATTGTAGAGAATGACGGGGACGCTGACGCGGTCTGCAATATGGGTATAGTGCTCGATCAGCCCCTGCTGGGTACACTTGTTGTAATATGGCGTGACGAGCAGGACTGCGTCCGCGCCGAGCGAGGCGGCGGTTTGGCTTGCCTCGAGGGCGTGCGCGGTCGAATTACTGCCGGTCCCGGCGATGATCTTGCAGCGCCCATCTGCATAGCGGACCGCGTGCGCGATGAGCGCGCACTGCTCTGCCGGGGTGAGCGTCGCGGACTCGCCGGTCGTGCCGCAGATGACGAGCGCGTCGATGCCGCTTTCGAGCTGGCGCTCGATCAGCTTTTGTAGTGTTGGAAGATCGATCGTACCATTTTTGAAGGGCGTGACCAGGGCGGTCGCGACGCCTTCAAAGACGGGCTTTTTCATCCAAACACTCCTTTATTCAGATTATTTTGCGGTGATATAGCCCTCTGCACACAGGAGTTCTGCGAGCAGGACCGCGCCGCCGGCGGCGCCGCGCAGCGTGTTGTGCGAGAGGCAGACGAACTTGTAGTCGTACTGCGTATCCGGACGCAGGCGACCGATGGAGACTGCCATGCCGCCCTCGAGCATCCGGTCGAGCTTCGTTTGCGGGCGATTATCCTCCTCAAAGTAGTGCAGGAACTGCTTCGGCGCGGAGGGGAGATCCAGCTCTTGCGCGCGACCGGAGAAATTCTTCCAGCAATCCTTGATCTCCTCGATCGAGGGCTTTTCGCCGAGGAAGGACAGGAAACACGCCGCCATGTGTCCGTCGGAGACGGGGACGCGGAGGCACTGGGCTGTGATGGAGGGACCATCTGCGTTCACGATGCGCTCGCCCTCGATGTGACCCCAGAGCTTGAGGGGCTCCTGCTCGGATTTTTCCTCCTCGCCGCCGATGTAGGGGATGACATTGTCGAGCATCTCGGGCCAGGTCTCAAAGGTCTTTCCCGCACCGGAGATCGCCTGATAGGTGCAGACGAGCGCCCTGTCGACGCCGAATTTCATCAGCGGATGGATGGCGGGGACATAGCTCTGAAGGCTGCAATTGGACTTGACGGCGATGAAGCCGCGCTGCGTGCCAAGACGGCGGCGCTGGGCTTCGATGATGCGGATGTGCTCGGGGTTGATCTCGGGGACGACCATCGGGACATCCGGCGTCCAGCGGTGGGCGGAGTTGTTGGAGACGACAGGGCATTCGAGCTTCGCGTAGCGATCTTCCAGCGCGCGGATCTCTTCCTTTTTCATGTCGACGGCGCAGAAGACGAAGTCGACCATCGAGGCGAGCTTTTCAGCGTCCGCCTCGGCATCGAGGACGGTCAGCTCGGCTGCATTTTCTGGAATGGGGTCGTGCATATGCCACTTGGAGGAGACGGCTTCGCGATAGGACTTGCCGGCGCTGTGCGCGCTGGCAGCGAGCGCGGTGAGCTCGAACCAGGGATGCGCCGCGGTCAGAAGAACAAAACGCTGCCCGACCATGCCGGTCGCGCCGATGACGCCAACTTTGTATTTTTTCATATTTTCGCTCCAATCTGTGTCGTTTTCCGCAGAAGTTACGGTTGAATGTAATTCTGAATTGTACTATAATATGGGCTGATAAGTGGTGCGCGGACACGAGACGTGTTTGTCTAACGCGGTCATGTGTCCGCAAATTTGAACGCCTTCATGATAGCATATGCAAAAGCGCCTGTCAATGTGAAGGAAGAAGAAATTCCACCCGGAAAATGAGGGACTGCTGTTGAAAACACATGATTTTTACTATGAGCTGCCGCCGGAGCTGATCGCGCAGACACCGTTGGAGCGGCGCGACGCCTCTCGGCTGATGACGCTCGACCGGGAGACCGGGGAGATCGGGCACCGGCATTTCTATGAGCTGGTCGAGCTGCTGAACCCGGGCGACTGTCTGGTGCTGAACAATTCGCGCGTGCTTCCGGCGCGGCTGTTAGGTCACCGCGAGCCGACGGGCGGCGCGGTGGAGGTGCTGCTGCTCAAGGACGAGGGAAACGGCGTGTGGGAGTGTCTGACGAAGCCGGGGCGCAAGACGCACACCGGGACGGAGCTGTCGTTTGGCGGCGGAACGCTGACGGCGACGGTCGTCGGCGAGCGCGAGGACGGAAACAAGCTCGTTCAGTTCCACTATGAGGGCATTTTCCTGGAGGTCCTGGAACGGCTTGGCAAGATGCCGCTGCCGCCGTATATCAAGGAGGAGCTGGAGGACGGCGAACGGTATCAGACTGTCTACTCGAAGGTCAGCGGCTCGGCGGCGGCGCCTACGGCGGGGCTGCATTTTACGCCGGAGCTGCTGAAAAAGCTCGAAGAGAAGGGCGTGAAGCTGGCGTATATCACGCTGCACGTCGGGCTTGGGACCTTCCGCCCGGTCAAGGCGGAGGAGATCACCGAGCACCATATGCACTCGGAATTCTGCATGATGCCGCGCGAGGCGGCGGAGATCATCAACGAGACGAAGAAAAACGGCGGGCGGGTCGTCTGCGTCGGGACGACGTCGTGCCGGACGCTCGAGTCGCTTGCGGCAGAGGACGGGACCTGCACGGAAAAGTCCGCGTGGACGGACATTTTCATCTATCCGGGCTACCGCTTCAAGGCGATGGATGCGCTCATCACGAATTTCCACCTGCCGGAGAGTACGCTGGTCATGCTGGTCTCGGCGTTCGCCGGGAGGGAGCATATCCTGCACGCATATGAGGTCGCAGTTCAGGAAAGGTATCGGTTCTTCTCGTTCGGGGATGCGATGTTTATTTCGTGAGGTCAAAAGCCTGTGAGACGCATAACATAAGGTGTTGACGAAACGGAATCCTATGGCATAATAGAATCAGAAATACGATTTTGAACACGACAGGAAAAGTGAGGTGTAGTTCGTGCCGGAACTTTGCAGATTTTATGACATTATCATCAAAATGATCTACAGTGATACCGACAAGCACCACAAGCCGCATTTTCATGTGTATTACAACGAGTATGAAGCCTCGGTCGGTGTAGATGGCGAACTGATCGCCGGGAGTCTCCCGGTCAAGCAGCTGAAACTGGTACAGGCGTGGGCGGTCATCCATGAGGATGAGCTTTACGCCGCGTGGAACAATGCGGTGCGAAACATCCCGTTCGGTAAGATCGAGCCGCTGAGATAAGGAGGGATCCACCATGTATATTTCCAATGGAATTGCGTATGCCGGGGAGAAAGAGCCGGTCATTGAGGTCTGCGGCGTCCGTCCGCTGCCTGGTCATAAGCTTTGGCTCCGCTTTACGACGGGAGAAACGAAGATTTTTGATTTTACGCCGCTGCTGAAGGATGCCTGCTTTGCGCCGCTGGCGGATGAACAGACCTTTGCCGGCGTCTACATCGATTACGGTGTGACGGTCTGGAATGACGGCGACATCGACATTGCGCCGGAGTATCTGTACAAGCATTCGGAGGGGGCGGAGGGCATTGCCTGAAGGAGAAGCTTCGACGCTGTAGTATGGGCGGGAGTGAATGGCTGAATAGAGGAGGACGCGGAGATGAAAATACTGCTGTTGAGTTGCAGCACGGGCGAGGGGCACAATCACTGCGCGCTGGCGGTCAAGGAAGCGCTGGAGCGCGCGGGGCACAGGGCGGAGTTTCTGGATATGCTCAATATGTTCGGAGACCCGGGTCCGCTCAGCTTTGACAAGGTGCTCAACCGCATTTCGACCAAGGCGCCGGACGTGTTCGGCATGATGTACCACGCCGGTCAGATGTACAGCGCGACGGGCGTGACCTCACCGGTCTATCTGGCAAATACGCGCCACGCGAAGCAGCTGTACGATTTCATCCTCGAAAACGGCTATGAGGCGGTCGTGTGCTCGCATCTGTTCCCGATGGAGACGCTGACGCATCTGCGCAGGAAGGGGCTGGAGCTGCCGCCGTGCTATGCCATCCTGTCGGACTACACCTGCATCCCGTTTCTGGTGGAGACGGAGCTGGACGGCTATTTTGTGCCGCATGAGGAGGTTCGTGGCGACTGCGCCCGCGCGGGCGTTCCGGCGGAGAAGCTGCATACGACCGGGATGCCGGTCGCGGCGAAGTTCACGCTTCCGATGACGAAGGAGGAGGCGCGTGAAAAGCTCGCGCTGCCGATGGACAAAAGGATCTATCTCATCATGACGGGTGGCATCGGCTGCGGCGACGCGGTGTCGCTCTGCGACGCGATCCGGCGCGTGCCGGACGAGCAGTCGCTGCTGTGCGTGCTGCCGGGGCGCAACGAGGAGCTGCGCAGCGCGCTGGAAACGCAGTATCACGGCGAGGGCGTGCTGACTGTGCCGTTTACCGATCAGGTCCCGGCTTATATGCACGCGGCGGATGTGCTGCTGTCCAAGGCGGGTGGGATCTCCAGCTCGGAGGCGGCGGTGCTTGGCGTGCCGCTGGTACACACGATGGCGATCCCGGGCGTGGAGACGCTGAACGCCGAGTTTTTCGCGCGGCACGGAATGTCTTATTTTGCGAAAAATGTGGACGAGGCGGCGCGGTTCGCGGACCGGCTCATCTACGACAGCTGCGCGGCGGAGCGGATGCTGGCGGCGCAGAGCGCCGAGCTTCCGAAGGACGGCGCGGAGCGGATCGTGGAGCTGTTGACCGCGCCGCAGATGCTGGGATAACTGCGCCCGGAGGACGCAAGCCGCGCCGCAGGCGCGGAGATGACTGCGTCCGGAGGACGCAAGACTTGTCACCCGAAGGGTGACACCTTATCCGCGCATGAAATGTGCGGGGAACGATTCAGCCCCTTTTTCTTTGCACGGCAAAGAAAAAGCCGCTGGCGGTAAAAAGAAAACGGCAAAG
>CAKTVN010000088.1 GCA_934623545.1 uncultured Oscillospiraceae bacterium | reverse complement strand
ACCACCAGTGTAACGTAAATACGTAGAATGTAGCGACTCGTTTTTCTGCGCGTAAGCGCTATTTCGCGTCCCCAGCGCCCTTTTCTTCCATATCTTTTCCCGCAAGAGGGAAAAGATATGGTCGCCGAAGGCACAGTTACAGCGTCGCTGTAAAAAGCGGCACCTTCGGTGAATCCGGAAAATGTCGCGCGCCTGCGGCGCGGTTTGCGCCCTCGCGGGCGCAAAAGAGGTGTCACCCCTTTCGGGGTGACAAAAAATGTCCCCCTTTCGGGGGACATTTTCGCGTCCTTCGGACGCGGTTATTTTGCTGTCTCCGCGCTCGGCGTCTTCGCTGCCTTCTTCTTGTGTGCACCGGAGAAGTCGCCGTAGACCATCGCCCCGGTCGGGCAGACCTTTGCGCAGTCGCCGCAGCCGGTACACTTGTCCCAGTCGATGCGGGCAAGGAAGTCCTTGACCGTGACCGCGCCGTGCGGGCAAGCCTTTTCGCACTTCTTACAGCCGATGCAGCCGTTGGAGCAGACCTTGCGCGTATACGGACCGTTGTGATAGCTCGAGCAGATGACCTCCGTGCGGATCACATCGGGCACGACCTCGATGATCTTCTGCGGGCAGGTCTCCGCGCAGATGCCGCAGCCGATGCACTTGGGCTGGATGACGAACGCGATGCCGTCGCGCATCCGGATCGCCTTCTGCGGGCAGGCTTTCGCGCAGTCGCCGAAGCCCATGCAGCCGAAGATACAGCTGCCCTTGCCGCCGTAGAAGAGCTTTGCCGCTGCGCACGATTCGATGCCGCGGTAGTCCGCCTTGACGGACGTCGCCTCGCAGGTGCCGGCGCACTGGACGACCGCGATCTTCTCGACCACGTCCTCCGCCTCGACGCCGAGGAGCGCAGCGAGCTTTTTCGCCACGCCGTCCGCACCGGGGACGCAGAGATTGGTCTTCGTGCCGGGCTCCAGAAGCGCCTTTGCATAGCCGTCGCAGCCGGTATAGCCGCACGCGCCGCAGTTCGCGCCGGGCAGGCACTCGCGGATCTCCGTGAAGCGCGTATCCTCCTTGACCGCCATGACGCTCGACGCCACAGCCAGCCCCACACCGCAGATCAAGCCGATCGCCGTCACTGCCAGAATCGGAATCAGAATTTCCATAGCGCCGCCTCCTTAACCGAACAGCCGGTCAATGATGCCGGTAAAGCCGAAGAACGAAAGCGAAACGATTGCCGCCGAAATAAGCGTGATCGGCAGCCCCTCGAAGCTCTCGGGCGGCTCCGCCTGCTCCACCCGTGAGCGCACGCCGGAGAACAGGACCATCGCCAGAAAGAAGCCGAGCCCGCAGCCGAGCGCCGTCAGCAGCGCCTCGCCGTAGTTCATGCCGTCGGAAATGACGTTCATCGTCACGCCCAGCACGCCGCAGTTGGTGGTGATGAGCGGCAGATACACGCCCAGCGCCTTATGAAGCGCCGGAACATAGCGCTTGAGCACGATCTCAACGAGCTGCACCAGCGCTGCAATGACCAGAATGAAGACGACCGTCTCCATGTACGTAAAGTCGACCTTTCCCGCCAGCAGGTAGTGGTAGATCGGCCATGTGACCGCCGTCGCCAGCACCTCGACGAAGATGACCGCGAGGCTCATGCCCGTCGCCTGATCGAGCTTTTTGGATACGCCGAGGAACGGGCAGATGCCGAGGAATTTGACGAGCACGTAGTTGTTTGTGATCGCAGCGGTCAGAATGACCAGAAGCATGGTTTTCATTTCGCCGCCTCCTTTTCACACGCCGCGCCCTTGCCGCAGCCGGGGCAGCCCGCGCAGCCGAATTCCTTCTTCTTGATGGCTTTGCCCTTCGAGATCTTGTTGACCAGCGCGATCATGCAGCCGAAGACGAAGAAGCCGCCGGGCGCCATCGTGAGAATGCCGATGGGGTTTTCATGGAACCACGGCACCGGCAGCCCGCAGAAGGTGCCCGCGCCGAAGACCTCGCGGACGAGCGCCATCGCGCACAGCGCCAGCGTAAAGCCGACGCCCATGCCCGCGCCGTCGATCGCGGAGTCGATCACGCCGTGCTTGCTCGCGTACATCTCAGCTCTGCCGAGGATGATGCAGTTGACGACGATCAGCGACAGGTATACGCCCAGCGACTGATACAGGCTGAAGGCATATGCCTCCATCACCAGCTCCACGACCGTGACAAAGCCCGCGATGACCACAATATAGCACGGGATGCGCACGCGGTCCGGGACGATCTTGCGGATGGCGGAGATCGCCATGTTGGAGAGGATCAGAACGGCGGTCGCCGCGACGCCCATGCCGAACGCCGCAACGATCGAGGTCGAGATCGCCAGCGTCGGGCACGTGCCGAGCACCAGCACCAGGACCGGGTTTTCCTTGATGAGTCCCTTCAGGAAGTTTTGCAGCTTACTCATTTTTCCGTCCCTCCGATCTGATGAAATGCGCGGAAGGCAGTCTCTACGCAGCCGCGGTAGGCGTTGGAGGTGATGGTCGCGTGGGAGATGGCGCTGACGCCGGAGAGCGTCTCGTCCTGCCCGGCATACTGCCCGGTGTAGCTCGCATTCGCCGTCTGACCGCCGAGCGTCGACGTCTCTGACGAGACATCCATCGTCTTGCAGCAGCGGATCAGCCCATCCGAGCCGATCACGCAGAGCACCTGGATCGTACCGCCGAAGCCGGTGCCCTCAACAGTGAAGAGGTAGCTTGTGACGTTTCCCGCGCTGTCGAGCGCGGTGTAGGCGCTGACGACGCCGTCGGGCAGCGCTGCCTCCAGCGGCGCAAACGAAGCCGCCTCGGGAACTGCCTCCTGCATCGCCGCCTGCTCGCGCGCCTCGGCGTTTCGTTTGGAGACCGGCGCGGTAAAATGGTTCACAACGGCGAGCGCCGCGGAGGTCAGCAGGCAGATGACCACCAGCACCACGACCGATTTCAGGATATCCTTCTTTTCCTTCTGCTTTTCACTCATGCGTCCACACCTCCAAACGGTTTTGCCGCCGTCCACTTCGACAGATACGGTGTGAGGATGTTCATAAACAAAATGGCGAACGACACGCCCTCCGCGTAGCTTCCGTAGAAGCGGATGAGGCAGGTGAGCAGCCCCGCGCCGACTCCGAAGAGGGCTCTGCCCCACGGGGTCTGCGGCGTCGTGGAATAATCCGTCGCCATGAAGATCGCGCCGAGCAGCAGACCGCCCGAGAGCACCTGTCCGAGCACATCCTGCCCGAGCGCCAGCGACAAGAGCGCCACCGTCCCGACGAAGCACACCGGCGTCTGCCATGTGATGACGCCGCGCACGATCAGATAGACGCCGCCGAGCACCAGCGCCAGCGCGCACGTCTCGCCGATGCAGCCGCCGTGATCGCCGAGCAGCAGCGTCAGATAGTCCGGCTTCCCGCCAGCCGCCAGCTGCGCGAGCGGCGTCGCGGACGACACGGCGTCCGGGAAGACCCACGCCGTCATGGTCTTGGAAAACGCGAGGAAGAGCACGATCCTTCCGACGAGCGCCGGGTTCGCAAAATTCTTGCCGATGCCGCCGAAGAGCTGCTTGACCGCCACGATCGCGACCAGACAGCCGAACAGCGCCTGCCACAGCGGGATGGACACCGGCAGATTGAATGCCAGGATCATGCCCGTCACCGCCGCCGAGAGATCGCCGATGGTATTGTCCCGCTTGCAGAGCCTTTCAAAGCCCCACTCGAAGAACACGCAGCCCGCGACGCAGACCGCCGTCACCAGCAGCGCCCGCCAGCCGAAGATCACGCACGACGCGATCAGCGCCGGGCACAGCGCGATCAGAACGTCCCCCATGATCCTCCGGGTCGTAACGCCGGAGGTGATATGCGGAGACGCGGAAATAATCAGACTCATTTTACCGCCGCCTTTCCGGCATCCAGCTTCGTGCTCTGCGCCTTTTTCCAGGCGGCGAGCTTCGCCTTCGCCAGTTTATTGGTCTGCACCAGAGGGCGGTGCGCCGGGCACCCGTAGGAGCAGCAGCCGCATTCCATGCAGAGATTTGCCTTAAGTTCGGCGAGCCTTTCCATATTGCCCGCGAGATATGCCGTTTCCAGCTCGCATGGCATGAGCTTCAGCGGACAGTGTGCGATACATCTGCCGCAGCGGATGCAGGCGCTGGGCTCCGGCGGGGTCGCGTCCTTCTCCGTCATCGCGAGGATCGCATTCGTGTTCTTGAGCACCGGCTGCTCGAGATCCGGGACGGCGATGCCCATCATCGGTCCGCCGTAGAGGACCTTTTTCGGCTCCTCCGAAAAGCCGCCGCATGCCTCAAACACGTCGCCGAGCTTCATGCCGATCGGGACGATCACGTTTTTCGGCTTGCGCACCGCCGAGCCGTCGACCGTGATGCACTTTTCCACCAGCGGCATACCGGTATTGCAGTAGTGCGCGATGTTTGCAAGCGTCGTGCAGTTGAGCACGATCGCGCCCACGTCCAGCGGGAGCTTTCCCTCCGGCACGATCGCGCCCATCGTGTTGTAGATCAGGACCTTCTCGCCGCCCTGTGGATACAGCGACGGCAGCGCGCAGACCTCCATGCCCTGCTCCTCGCGGACGAGCTTGCGGTAGGTCCGGATGCAGAAGGGCTTGTTGTCCTCGATGGCGAAGATCACGCGCTTGACCTGCAAAAAGTGCTGGACCAGCCGCGCGCCCTCGATCACCTCGAGCGACCGGTCGAGCATCGTGCGCGTGTCCGAGGTGATATACGGCTCGCACTCGGCGCCATTGATGATGATCGCCTTGACCTGCTCCAGATTCTTGACCGTCAGCTTGACGACCGTCGGGAAGCCCGCGCCGCCCAGCCCGACCAGACCGCTCTGGCGCACCGCGTCCAGAAAGTCCTGCATCGTCTCCAGCTTCGGCGGGTGGATGTCCTCATAGGGCTCCTGCTTTCCGTCGGCTTCGATGACGACCGTCTGCATGAGCTTGCCGCCGGATGTGACCGTCTGCCCGATCTTTTTGACCGTGCCGGAGACGCTCGCGTAGATCGGCGCCGAGACGAAGCCGCCCGCCTCGCCGATCAGCTGCCCGACCTTCACCGTCTCGCCCGGCTTTACGACCGGGATGGCGGGCGCACCGATGTGCATCGACATCGGGATCTCCACCGTCTGCGGAACGGGCAGGCGCAGCGCCGCAAGCTCCGCCGTTTCCTTCCGGTTCGGAGTATGCACGCCGTGCAGTTTCATTTTCATTCCTTCGCTACCCCCTCTTTTTCCTTCTCTGCGGGAAGCAGTCCCGCCTGCCGGAGCCGCCTGAGGCAGAGCTGCGCGCTCACGCCCGTGAGGCTTCCGGTCAATATCCCCACCGGCAGAAGCACCGGCAGATCATACCATACCGCAGCCGTCCCGAGGACGGCGGACGCAGCGGCAAGCTGCGCCGTATTGTGGAGCATCGCGCCGAACACGCTCCGCACCCAGAGCCGGTCGCCGCGCAGCGCTCTGCGCAGCAAAAACATCCCGGCATAGGCGGCAAGACCGCCCGAAAGGCTGTAGATCAGCGCGGAGGTCTGACCCGTTACGGCGCTGCCGAGCAAAATTCTCGTCAGCAGCAGCCCCAGCGCCCATCCGGGTCCCAGCGCCTCCATCGCAAACAGCGTAAAAATATTCGCAAGCCCCGGCTTGATACCCGGCAGCACCAGCGGCGGGAGCTGACTTTCCAGCACGAACACCACCAGCGCCGCCGCCGTCAGCACGGCAGCCATCGTCAGCCTTCTGAGCTTCATCCGCCGCCTCCGCTTACCGCGTCCGGCGCGTCGTCCGCGCGGAGCCACTCGATGCTCAGCCGGTTCGGCAGGCACACGATGGGCGAGCCGTTGCGGCGCAGCGGACCGTGCTTCACGCAGATCTGGTCCGGGCATCCGGCGCGCGTCACGCGCACCTCGCCGCCGGAGACGGTGATCTCATTTTCCCCGGCTGGACCCGTCACCGTCATGGTTGTGTCCTTTTTCAGATCGAGCACGGCGATGCGCCGTCCGTCCTGATATACCGCTGCCAGCTCGCCGCCGCTTCTTCGCAGCAGCCAGACCGCCAGCAGCGCCGCAGACAGCGCCGCGAAAATTAAGATCCAGGTCCGCTGCTTCATCGCGTCACCACCTGATACGCCCTTTCCGAGCGGTAGGCACTCTGAAGCCCCTCGGTAATGAGGACGCTCCCGTCCTCCGTCACCCAGACCGCCTCAAAATCCAGCCCGCTCTCGCGCCAGAGCTGCGCGCCGCGCTCCGCGCCCATCACATAAAGCGCCGTAGACAGCGCATCGGCAAGCGTATCGTCTGCGGAGACCACGCTGACGGACAGCAGCCCACTTTCCGCCGGGCAGCCCGTCTCGGGGTCGAGAATGTGATGATAACGGACGCCGTCCTGCTCAAACCAGCGCTGGTATCCGCCTGAGGTCACGACGCCCGCGTCGCGTACCGCGACCATGCCGAAAATCTCCGCCGTGTTTTCCGGGTCCTGAAGCCCGATCTGCCAGTCGCTGCCGTCCGGCTTTGCGCCGACGGCGCAGACGTTTCCGCCCAGCGACAAAATCGCCGACTCGATGCCCTCCTGCGTCAGAAGCGCCCGCAGCCGCGCGGCTGCGTAGCCCTTTCCGATGCCGCCGAGATCAAGCTGCGCACCGCCGCGCAGCGTAAAACTGTCTTCCGTGAGCTCTATCAGCTCCGCGCCGCTGCGGCGCAGAGCCGCTTCGCGCTCCGAGACATCGGGCACGCGGCATTCACCCGTCGAAAAGCCCCATGCTTCCATCAGCGCGCCAAGCGCCGGGTCATAAGCGCCGCCGGTCTCGCGCGACAGCTCCAGCGCATGGCGCACCAGCGCCGCCGTCTCCGCGCTCGGCTCCGCCTGTCCGGCGTTCACCTGCGCCAACTCCGCCTCCGGTTCGCGGCACGAAAGCAATGCCTCCAACCGGTACAGCTCCTGCT
>CAKTVN010000087.1 GCA_934623545.1 uncultured Oscillospiraceae bacterium | reverse complement strand
GGAATACTGACGTATTTCCAGGAATACTGACGTATTTCAAGGAAAAATGACGCAGCACAGCGCAAAAAGACCCGCTGCCCGGGTGCGTTTGGAGTTGGAAGAATACATCCTAAGCCCGCTCACTTCAGCTCCAGCCGCGCCGTGCGCTGTGCGATCGGCGTATAGGCGGCGCGGAGCGTGACCGCGCGGTAAGCCGGGCGCATGATGCGGTTTCCGGTCACGATCTCCTCGATGCGGTTGGCGCACCAGCCCGCGATGCGCGCGGAGGCGAACAGCGGCGTGAAGAGGTCCTCCGGGATGCCGAGCATCGTGTAGACCAGTCCGGAATAGAGGTCGACATTGGCGCACATCGGCGTGTCAGTGTGCTTGCGCTCCTGGATCAGCCGGATGCCAAGCGCTTCGATCTTCTGAAGCAGCTCAAAATCGGTGACATAGCCCTTGATCTCCGCCATGTGCCGCGCGTATTTCTTGAGCAGCACCGCGCGCGGGTCGGACATGGTATAGACCGCGTGTCCGAGCCCGTAGAGCTTGCCGGAGCCATCCCCCGCCTCGCCGTCGAGCATCTTGTTCAGATAGTCGGTGATCGAGCCGTCATCCTTCGGGTCGACGTTCTCGCGCACAAAGCGGAGCATCTGCATGACCTTTGCATTCGCGCCGCCGTGCAGCGGACCCTTGAGCGAGCCGACCGCGCCCGCGATGGCGCTGTAGGTGTCGGTCATGCTCGACGAGATGGCGCGGCAGACGAAGGTCGAGTTGTTGCCGCCGCCGTGCTCCGCGTGCAGCATCAGCATCATGTCGAGCAGATGCGCCTCCTCCTCGGTAAACTGCTTGTCGGGGCGGATCATGCGCAGGAAGTTCTCCGCCGTGGACAGATTCTCCTCGGGGTAGTGGATGTGGAGCGAGTCGCCGTCAAAATAGTGCCGCTTGACGGCGTAGGAATTTGCCACGACCGCCGGGAAATTGCCGATCAGCTTCACCGACTGAAGCAGCAGATTCTCGACCGACGTGTCGTCCGGATTCGGGTCATAGGAATAGAGCGCCAGAACGCTTCGCGCAAGCTCGCTCATGATATTCGCGCTGGGATGGCGCATGATGAGGCTCTCTGTAAAGCCGTCCGGCAGCTTTCTCGCCCGGCTCATGAGCTCCTTGAAATAAGAGAGCTCCTCGCGCGCCGGCAGATAGCCCATCAAGAGCAGATACGCCACCTCTTCATAGCCGAAGGTGCCGTCGGCGCGGTGCGCCTCCACAATGTCATTGAGATCGATGCCTCGGTAATACAGATGTCCGGGTGCAGGGATGCGCTGCCCGTCCTGCATCAGATAGCCCTGTACGCTGCCGACCTTCGTGACGCCGATCAGTACGCCGGTGCCATCGCTGTTGCGCAGCCCGCGCTTGACCTCGCCGCGGTAGTATTCCTCTCCGATGTGATAGGTTTTGCGGATGTGCTCGCCGAGTGAATCCGTATTTCCGCCGAAAATCGTCGTGTTCTGCTCCATTACGTTTCGTCCCTTCTCCGGTCGCGCCGACCGTTCGTTTCTGTTTGTGTCCATTATATTCCGCTCGTCCAAAATTGCAAGTTATTTTTTCGAAAAATTCAAAATTCAAAAAATTTTTTTGAATTTTGAAAAATTCTAGTCCATAAATGAAAGTTTTTGAAATTTCAATTCATTTGCAGTTGATTTTTCGCAGAAGTATGCTATACTTTTCTAAAAAAGAAGGGCGCGCGCGGATGCGCGTGCCAAAAGGGGTGTCAACCGATATGATCGAGCTTCACAGCGGCGGTGTCGTCCTGCATGGCGGCAAGCCCGAAGCAGCCGGCGGCTCCGCCGCCGGTGCACGCGAAAAAACAATGGCATATCAGATCATGCGCAGCCATGACCGCCCATCGCAGGACGGTCAGCTGCATCTGAAATTTGACAGTCTGATCTCGCACGACATCACCTATGTCGGCATCATCCAGACCGCCAAGGCGAGCGGACTGACCGAGTTCCCCGTCCCCTACGTTCTGACCAACTGCCACAACAGCCTCTGCGCCGTCGGCGGCACGATCAATGAGGACGACCACGTCTTCGGTCTGTCCGCTGCCGTCAAATACGGCGGCATCTACGTACCGGCAAATCAGGCAGTCATCCACCAGTACGCGCGCGAAAAGCTCACCGGCTGCGGGCGGATGATCCTCGGCTCCGACAGCCATACGCGCTACGGCGCGCTCGGCACGATGGGCATCGGCGAGGGCGGACCGGAGCTTGTCAAGCAGCTGCTCCGCAATACATA
Organism: uncultured Oscillospiraceae bacterium; assembly: GCA_934623545.1. Taxonomy (GTDB): domain Bacteria; phylum Bacillota; class Clostridia; order Oscillospirales; family Oscillospiraceae; genus CAG-170. The sequence goes on along the minus strand of CAKTVN010000087.1, from coordinate 4,692 downwards.
TGATATCGCCGCGCCGCAGGTCATCCTCGTCTGGCTGACCGGGACGCCGCCACAGGGCGTCGGTCCGCACGATGTCGCGATCGCGCTGTGCGGCGCGGTCTACAAAAACGGCTTTGTAAAAAATAAAATTCTGGAATTTGCCGGTCCCGGCGTCCGGAACCTCCCGATGGATTACCGCATCGGCATCGACGTCATGACGACTGAGACCGCCTGCCTCAGCTCCATCTGGCAGACCGATGTCGCGGTCGAGGAATACCTCGCCCTGCACGGAAGAGCCGACGCCTTCCGCACCCTTCAGCCGCAGGACGGCGCTTACTACGACGGCATGGTCACGATCGACCTTGACCGCATGGAGCCGATGGCGGCGCTGCCGTTCCACCCCTCCGAGGCAGTTCCGCTGCGCGAGCTCATCGCCGACCCCGGCGACCATCTGCGCGCGGTCGAGCAGCGCGCACAGGAGCAGTTCGGCGGCAAGGTCCGCCTGGGTCTCACAAAGAAGCTCCAAAACGGCAGGCTCACCGTCGATCAGGGCATCATCGCGGGCTGCGCCGGTGGAATGTATGACAACATCGCTGAAGCCGCCGCCATTCTCGACGGATACGACGTCGGAAACGGCGCGTTCTCGCTTTCGGTCTATCCGCCCTCCGTGCCGGTCAATCTCGAGCTCATCCGAAACGGTGTCCAGCAGGCACTTCTGGAAGCGGGTGCGCTCTTCAAGCCGTGCTTCTGCGGCCCGTGCTTCGGCGCGGGGGATGTCCCGGCGAACGACGCCATTTCCATCCGGCACACCACGCGCAATTTCCCGAACCGCGAGGGCTCGAAGCCTTCCGACGGTCAGCTCGCGGGCGTCATTCTGATGGACGCGCGCTCGATCGCCGCGACCGCCCGCAATCACGGCGTGCTCACCTCCGCAGCGGACGTGGACTACGCCCGCCCGCAGCCCGTACAGCGGAGCTTTGACCATGCGGTCTATGACCGCCGCGTCTATGACGGCTTCGGAAACGCGCAACCCGGCGCGCCGCTTCAGTACGGACCGAACATCGCCGAATGGTCCAAAATCCCCGCTCTTGGCGAAAACCTTCTGATGCAGATCGCCTCCGTCCTACGCGACCCGGTCACGACAACGGACGAGCTGATCCCCTCCGGTGAGACCTCGTCCTACCGTTCCAACCCGCTCAAGCTCGCTTCCTTCGCGCTTTCGCGCCGCGACCCGGACTATGTCCCCCGCGCCCGCGCCGCACAGCAGCTCGAGCAGCGCCGCGCAGCCGGCGAAGCGCTTCCGGAGCTGACAGAAATTCTCCGTGCGCTGGGTCTTTCCGAAGCTGCGCTCCCGACGCTTCAGATCGGCTCCGTACTCTTCGCGAACAAGCCCGGCGACGGCTCCGCGCGCGAGCAGGCGGCGTCCTGCCAGCGCGTGCTGGGCGGCTGCGCGAACATCTGCTATGAGTTCGCCACCAAGCGCTACCGCTCCAACTGCGTCAACTGGGGAATGCTCCCCTTTACGCTCGCCGAGGGCGCGGTCTTCGACGCAAGACCCGGCGATTTCCTCTACGTCCCGGACGTCCGCGCGAAGGTCGCCGCCGGCGACGACTGCTTCCCCGCTGTCCTCGTCACACCCGATGGCACGCAGGAGCTGACGCTTTATCTCAAAAACACGACCACCGAGGAGCGCGAGCTGCTGCTCACCGGCTGTCTGATGAACCACTACGCCGCGCAGAAAAGAGGCTGAATATGGATAAGATCAAAATGCCGCACCCCATCGCTGAGCTCGACGGCGACGAAATGACCCGCGTGCTCTGGGCAAAGATCAAGGACGAGCTGATCCGCCCCTTTGTGGAGCTGAACACGGAATACTATGACCTCGGCATCGAAAATCGCGACCGCACCGAGGATCAGGTGACGCGCGACGCCGCCGAGGCGATCCGCCGCCTGCACGTCGGCGTCAAATGCGCCACCATCACGCCGAACCTCCAGCGGCAGGAGGAATATCACCTCAAAAAGCTCTGGAAGTCCCCGAATGCGACCGTCCGCGCCGCGCTGGACGGGACAGTCTTCCGCACGCCGATTTTGATCTCGAAGGTCAAGCCCGTGGTCTCCTGCTGGAAAAAGCCGATCACCATCGCGCGCCACGCTTATGGTGATCTCTATAAGGCGGTGGAGTACCGCGTTCCCTGCGCCGGAAAGGGCGAGCTGGTGTTCACGGATGAAAATGGCAGCGAGCTTTCGCGCCAGACGGTCTATGACTTTCACGGACCGGGTGTTTTGCAGGCAATGCACAACCGCGACGACTCCATCTTGTCCTTCGCCCGCTGCTGCTTCTCCTACGCGCTGAGCGTCGGGCAGGATGTGTGGTTCTCCTCCAAGGACACCATCTCCAAGGACTACGATCAGACCTTCAAGCTGCTGTTCCAGAGGGTCTTTGACGAAGAGTTCCGCACCGCGTTTGACGCCGCCGGGCTGCATTACCGCTATGCGCTCATCGACGATGTCGCCGCGAAGGTCATCCGCTCCGAGGGCGGCATGATCTGGGCGTGCAAGAACTATGACGGCGACGTCATGAGCGACCTGATCGCTGCCGCGTCTGGTTCTCTTCCGATGATGACGAGCGTGCTCGTCTCCCCGGATGGGAACTTCGAGTACGAGGCAGCGCATGGCACCGTGACCGACCACTACCGCCGCTGGAAAAAGGGCGAGAAGGTCTCCACCAACCCGCTCGCGACCATCGCCGCCTGGGCAGGCGCGCTGCATAAGCGCGGCGAGCTGGACGGAAGCACGCCGCTCATGCGCTTCGCCGACTGTCTGAATCAGGCTGGGCTGGACGTATTTGAGGAGGGCTATCTCTCCGAGGACCTCGCCACGCTCTGCGCCCCCTCGGAGCTGAAGGAAATGCCGGACAACGACCGGATGTTCTCCCTCATCCGCGCACGGCTCGAAACACTTCTGGCGCAGTGAGCCGCCAGATGGTTTTCCGAATCGTATACAAAACGGGCTGCCTCTATGAGGCAGCCCGTTTTTACATTGCCGTATCATGAATACCGCTCAAATGCTGCGGTCAAGAACAGTTACCTGCGTAATTACATCGCGCAGCCGGTCTTCTCCCACCATATACTCCAATGCTTCATCTGCATCTTTACAAATCTTATCTGTTTCAGGATATCCCATTCTATAAATTGTAATCATATTATTGATACCATAGCGCATGACACCATAATGGATACCTTTCCAAACAAACTCCACTTCACCGCCCCAGTGCATACAGTCTTTGAAATCGCTGATACTTACAAAGCGGTTTTGCTCTGGTGTATTATTTGGAACAATTCTGTATTTCATATTACACGCCCCCCGATATTGTTTGAGTTCTGGTGCGTCATTTGGATAATTGATTGCCGGTCCCGGTTGTGGATGCTCAGTTGGATTATCCCATGTAATGGGATGATCGTGTGGATTTGTATGACCTGTGTGCGCCCTGCAATGATCGGTATAATGCCGCTCCATAACTGCACGCCCATCCTCGCCGATTTTCGTGTCTACCCAATAACCGTCTTTGAATGTCCGTTTAATTTCACCCGGCTCTCCAATGTATCGACTATCGGTCGGTTTGTTTGGATTCGGTCTCCATCTTCCGCCGTAGGCGCTGCCGCCGCCTTTGAATACGCCTCCACCCATCAGGAATGGTTCTATTATATCACATTCCGGGCGATATGTCTTTCCGATCATATAATCTTCCAGATTTTCTTTTCTGAAAGCTTGCTGCGTATTCAAATACCGCCACGAACTGCGCTCGTAATCCACATAAACAATATTTCCTTCCATTTCAGGAAACGGCGTATGATAGCAGATGATTCTCTCCGGCTCAATTCGCCGCAGCATTTCCCGGTAGCCTGTCAGAAACCATTTTTTGATCGCAGCAGTTATCATGTGCCGACGCCATGTAGGTCGATACGGCAACAACGCTTCCTTTTTCAATTCCTTCAAAGCAGAAGTCGAATGTCGTCTCATCGCCCCAATTGACTGTCGGGACAACACGCAGACCCTGTGACGCCCAATACGCACCGCACCAGCGGTTTCGGAACACATTGTACAGCTGTAAAACCGGTGCCATTTCCAGATACATACTGAAATCAGGAGATAATACCGCGCGGTATGGATGAAGCCTGTCCAGCACTGTCTCCGGCTTTTCCCACACACGTTCAAATTTGTAATCATAGAGAAAAAATGCACCATACGGTCCGGGTGTTCCTGGTCGTCTGCGCTTACTTCGTCAAAGCCAATCAACAGCAAATCATCAAAATCTCCAGTCTTTTCTCGAAATTTTGGAATGATTGGGATTTTCCACTTTCCGTTTCCCAGAAACTGGTTTCGCAGCATGATTTGACTCGTCCGGTAGTTATAATTCTCTTCTGTCATAACGCACCTCCTGTATATAAATAATTCCTTCTACATACAGTTTCAAATACAGGAGTCGTTGCATCTATTTGAGCAACAGGTGGCAAATAATACTTAATTTCTCAACGACTAAACGCAAAAAGGATTTGATTTTTCTGTCAGTTTCCAAGAAAATAGGTTTTCTTCTGAGGAAAAAGGAAATCGGCAGCCTTCTTACGAAGACTGCCGATTTTGGCGGAGTGGGAGGGATTCGAACCCTCGGACGGCTTTTGACCGTCACACGATTTCCAGTCGTGCTCGTTATGA
>CAKTVN010000086.1 GCA_934623545.1 uncultured Oscillospiraceae bacterium | reverse complement strand
GTTGTATACGCCCTCGCACCGGCTTGCGGGCGCTCTGCCCTCTGCCAATACTGTTTCCGCCGGAGCGTCCCGCTCCGGCTCCGAAGCCGCATGAGCCGCCTCCGGCTGCGGCTTTTCCGCTCCGTTTGCGCCCGTTTTCAGCGCCGCGCGGGAAAATACCGTCATTGCACCCATGAGCGCAAGCGATGCCGCCAGACAGCCCAGCGCGCCGGTCATGCGCGTTGCGGGGCGCCGCGTCTGCCGCTTCCGCTTTCTAAGATATGCCGCGTTCCTTCTGCTTCCGTAAAATTTCATCCACACAGACTCCGCTTTCCTTCAGAAAGTCTCTCGCCTCTATGGATTCCGGCTCGACCGTCCGTCCCTGCTGCATCAAGTGCCGGATCGACATCTCAAGCCCCAGCAGCACGCCCCGGTCAAGGTCCTCAAAAACCGTCCTGCGGACGTCCTCGACGCCCGGAAAGTCACGGCTCGGCTCCATATAATCGGCGATGTAGATGATCTTTTCCAGCGTCGTCATGTCCGCTTTTCCGGTCGTGTGCCAGCGGATGGCGCTGCAAAGCTCCGGCGCTTCGCCGAAGATACGCTCCACGGCGTATGCCGCCGTCTTCGCGTGCAGGAGCCACGGGCTTTCGCGCTCGGAGGGCGTAGCCTCGATCGCATACCGCTCGCAGAACGCAAGCTGCTGCGCATCAGTCAGCGCCTTGGTCACATCGTGCAGAAGCCCCGCGCGGCGCGCGTCCGCCGCGATCGCGCCGAATCTGCGCGCAAGCCCCGCGGCGGTCTCCGCGCAGCCCTGCGCGTGCAGCCAGCGTCTCGGCTTATAAAGCGGCTCACACACCGCTGCCAGCGCCGCAAACTCCAGCCCGGTATGATCCGCGCCGCAGCCGTACAGCCTGAGTGCCTCGATGCGCGCGCCGACCGCCGGTGCGACGCACTGCGCACCGCAGCCGAAAAACAGCAGCCGCCGCGCCTGCGTCGACGAAAGCTCCAGAGCGCTGTTCTCCGCGAATACGGAGCGCGTGCCGAAGCTTTTTTCCAGCTTCGCAGCCTTTTCATGCAGCTGCGCGGCAAGCTCGCCGCCCGCCTGCGTGCGGTACATACACACGAGCGCCGCCATTTTGGAGATCTCCGCCGGACCGCGCCACTGATCAAAGCACAGATACATATCCGTCCCCATCAGCAGGAAAAGCTCATCCTGCGGATATTGTGCCTGAAACTCCCGCAAAGTATCCACCGTATAGCTTGGTCCGGTCCGCCGCAGCTCGATGTCGCTGACCTCAAGCCCCGCGCAGCCCTGCGCCGCAAGCCGCACCAGCTCCAGCCGCGTCTGCGCGTCGGGCGATCCCTCCGGCAGCTTTTTGTGCGGCGGCACTGCGTCCGGGACTAAGATCACACGGTCCAGCCCCAGAAGCACGCGCGTCTGCGACGCCGCATGGATATGCCCGAGATGCGGCGGGTTGAAGCTCCCGCCGTAGATACCGATCCTTGCCACAGCGTCTCCTCCGTCACTCTCCGCGGCTCTGCTGCTTTCTGCGTTCGATCGCCGCCTGAACTGCCGCGTCGTGGAAATACTTGTCGCGGCGCTCGCGCTCCTCCTTCGCCGCCTTGCGGCGGTTGCGGATGCCCTGCTTGACGGGATTTACCTTTTTCTTAACAGGCTTCGCCGTTTTCGGCTGCGCCTGCGCCTTGCGCTCGCGCTCGAGCTTTTCGGACCTGCGGTAGATCACGAACTTGCTCCCGACCACCTGAATGCCCTCTGCGCCGGTCTGCTCGCAGATCGCGTCGCAGACCTCTCGCGCGGACATCAGCGCCGACTCCAGCACGCGCCCCTTGACGAGCTCACGCGCATCGAGCAGCTTCTCCGCCTCCGCGATCAGCGTCTCGGAAACGCCGCCCTTGCCGACCATCAAGATCGTGTCCAGCGTATTTGCCTGTGCGCGCAGCTCCGCGCGCTCCTTACTTGTCATCATAATGGTTCTCCTTATAGAGTCTCACAAATTCCCGAAGCGCGTTTCCGCGATGCGAGATCTCGTTTTTCTTTTCCGCCGGGAGCTCCGCATAGGTCATGCCGTACTCCGGCAGATAAAATACCGGGTCATAGCCGAAGCCGCCCGTGCCGCGCGTCTCGCGCAGGATCATGCCCGGGCACTCTCCGCGCGCAACGAGCTTCCGTCCATCCGGAAACAGGCAGGTGATGACGCAGACGAATTTCGCCGTCCGCGCCGCATCCGGCACATCCTTCATGTTTTCCAGCAGATACGCCACACGCTCCGCGTCCGTTCCGTCGTGCCCCTTCGGACCATAGCGCGCAGAATAGACGCCCGGCGCGCCGTCCAGCGCATCGACCATCAGCCCGGAGTCGTCCGCAAGCGCCGGCATATGCGATGCCTGCATGACCGCCTCCGCCTTGAGCAGAGAGTTTTCCTCAAACGTCGTTCCGGTCTCATCCACGTCAATATCCAGCCCCAGCTCCGATTCGAGCACGACCTCGATCCCAAGTCCGCCCAGGATCGCCTGCAATTCCTTCAGCTTATGCGTGTTCCGGCTTGCCAATACTGCCTTCATTGCGTCCCTCCGTCATCCGATGAGCGCGCGGACAAAGTCCTCCGCCACAAACGGCATCAGATCGTCCATCTTTTCGCCCACGCCGATATACTTGACCGGAATTTGGAGCGCGTCGGCGACCGCGACGACAATGCCGCCCTTCGCCGTTCCGTCCAGCTTGGTCAGCGCAATGCCTGTCACGCCCGCAATCTGCTGGAACTGCTTCGCCTGAATCAGTCCGTTCTGCCCGGTCGTGCCGTCGAGCACCAGAAGGACCTCCTTCGATGCCTCTGGCAGCTCGCGCGAGAGAATGCGCGAAATTTTCCCCAGCTCGTTCATGAGGTTCTGCTTGTTGTGCAGCCGCCCCGCCGTGTCGCAGAGGATGACGTCCGCGCCGCGCGCCTTCGCCGCGGCGATCGCGTCAAAGACGACTGCCGCAGGGTCCGCGCCCTCATCCTGCCGGATGATGTCGGCGTGCGCGCGCTCCGCCCAGATCTCGAGCTGGTCCGCAGCGGCGGCGCGGAAGGTGTCCGCCGCGCACAGCAGGACCTTTTTGCCCTGATTGCGCAGCTGATTTGCGATCTTGCCGATGGTCGTCGTCTTGCCGACGCCGTTGACGCCGATGACCAGCACGACCGACGGCTTTGTGTCGAGCTGAAGCACGGGACTTCCGACGTTCAGCATCTCCACTAAGATTTCCCGAAGGCAGGCGCGCGCCTCCTCCGCCGTCTTGAGCCGGCGCGTCTTCGCCTCGCTGCGCAGCCGCGCGACTGCCTTCGCCGTCGTGTCGACGCCGAGGTCCGCCAGGATCAGGCTTTCCTCCAGCTCGTCGTAGAAATCGTCATCCAGCTCCGACGCGGTGAATACGCTGCTGATCGAGCTTGCGGTCCTGCTCAGTCCCTGTTTGATCTTGTCAAAAAAGCCCATGGTCTGCTCCTTAATACTTTATTTTTCAGCCCGTGATGCCGAGCTGCTGTTCCATTTCTCCGAGCCGGATGTGCAAAATCTTCGACACGCCCTGCTCCTGCATCGTCACGCCGTAGAGCACGTCCGACGCCTCCATCGTGCCGCGGCGGTGCGTGATGACGATAAACTGCGTCTTGCTGCAAAGATTGCGCAGATAGTGCGCAAAGCGCTCCACATTCCGGTCATCCAGCGCAGCGTCGATCTCGTCGAGCATACAGAACGGCGTCGGGCGCACCTTCAGAATTGCGAAATACAGCGCGATGGCGACGAACGCCTTCTCTCCGCCGGACAGCAGCGTGATCGTCTTGAGCTGCTTTCCGGGCGGCTGGACGCGGATCTCGATGCCGCATGTCAGCGGCTGCGAGGGGTCCTCGAGCACGAGCGACGCCTTTCCGCCGCCGAACATCTCCGTAAAGGTCTGCCCGAAATATTCGTTGATCTTTCCGAACTCGCGGACGAAAATGTCCGTCATCTCGCCGGTGATCGACTTGACGATGTTTTCAAGCTCGCCGCGTGCGTGCAGCACGTCGTCGCGCTGACCGGTCAGATATTCATACCGCTCGTTCACGCGCGCAAATTCCTCGATCGCCCCGAGGTTCGGCGTCCCGAGGGCGGAGATCTTCCGCCGCAGCTCGCCGATGCGCTTGTTTGCGGCGGGGATGCTCTCGACCGGAGCCGCCTGCTCCTGTGCGGTGGACGGCGTCAGCTCATAGCTCTCCCAGAGCTTGTCCAGCAGCTGCTTTTCCTCCAGCTCACTGGTCGCCTTCTTCTGCTCCAGACGCGCCGACTCGCGCTCCATGAGCAGGATCTGCTGATTTTTCTCCTGCGCCTGCTTTTCGGTCTGGCTGCGCTTTGCCTCGATCGAGGCGCGGTGCTCCGCCGCCTCGCGCAGCGCCTGCCGCCGCAGCTCCGTCTCCTGCTCGAGGCGCGCAATGCGCTCGGACGAGGCTGTCAGCTGCTGCTCCAGCTCCGCCGCCTGACGCTCGTACTCGGCGATCAGTGCCTGTTTCTGCGTCCGGTCGCCCTGCATCGCGTCGCACAGCGCCTGCATCCGGCGGATGTTCTCCTGCGCGGCGGCGCGCTCGGCATCCTTTGACGCCGCGTCCAGCCGCAGCGCGGTGATCTCGTCGGAAAGCCGCGCCGCCTGCTCGGAGACGGCGCTTTGCCCCTTCTCCATTTCCTCGATCTGCCCATTCAGCGTCTGTGCCTTCTGCTCTGTCTCCTGTGCGAGCTGCCCGAGGGTCTGCATCCGGCTCTCATCACTGCCGCTGCGGCTTTCGATGCGCGCAAGCTCCGCCTCATAGCCCGCCAGATTTTCCTCCAGCGCCTGCTGCAGGAGCTGGACCTGCTTCTGCTCCTCGGTCCGGCGCAGCGCCTCATCCTCCGCCTCGCGGAGCTGACCCTGCACGGTCGTGAGCTCAAATTCCGTCTTCGCGGCGCTCTCCGCCGCCTCGGAATATGCCTGCCGGAGCGTTTTCAGCCGCTCCTCCAGCTGCGATCTCTGCTTTTCAAGTCGCTCGATCTCGTTTGCGCGTGAGAGCACACCCGCGCTGCGCGAGGCAGAGCCGCCCGTCATGCTGCCGCCCGGATTCATGACCTGACCGTCCAGCGTCACGATCCGCACGCGGCTGCCGCCGGAGCGCGCCATGCGCACGGCATCGTCCAGCGTCTCAGCGATCACCGTCCTGCCAAGCAGATTTTCAATGATATTCTCATATTTTTTCTCGAAACGCACCAGCGCCGACGCAACGCCGACAAAGCCGCGCTGCGCGCGGTACTCTCCGTCCGGCATCCGCTTTCCGGAGATGGAGCCGAGCGGCAGGAACGTCGCGCGTCCCGCATCCCGGCGCTTGAGCAGCTGAATGGCGTTCTTGCCGTCCGTGTCCGTATCGACCACGACGTTCTGCATCGCCGCGCCAAGCGCCGTTTCGATCGCCGTCGTGAACGCGTCGTCCGTCTGAATGAGAGACGATACCGGTCCGTGTACGCCATGCAGCGCGCCGCGCGCTGCCTCCTGCATGACGATCTTGACCGCCTTGGAAAAGCCCTCGAAGTCGCGCTCCATCTCGCGCAGCATCCGGAGCTTGGACTCCGCCGTTCCCAGCTGGATCTCGCCGTCCGAGAGCTGCTTTTTGAGCGCGTCGCGCTTTTCCGCGCGCGTCTTCAGCCGGAGCGAATAGCCAGCGATCATATTTTTTGCCGCTGTCACGTTTTCCTGCGCGAGCGCAAGCGATTTTGCGCACTGTGCCGCCTGCTCGGAAACGGTCTTCTGCCGCGCCGACGCGGCATCGTGGTCCGCCTTGAGCGCCGCCTTGCGCTCGAGCACGTCGGAAAGCGCCGTCTGCATCGACTCCATCTCCGCGCGGCGCTTCGCCGCCTCGGTCGTGAGCAGCGCATGATTGGCGCGCAGCGCGAGGAGTTTGCCCGCCGCTTCGTCGTTCGCGTCCGTCAGCTCCTTGCTCTTTTCCATCGCCGCGCGCAGCTGCTCGTCGATCTGCGCCAGCTGCGCGCCGATCTCGCCGATGCGCACCTGCTGCGTCTCGATCTGCCCGGCGATGCCGCCGCTGCGGCTCTCCTGATCGGCGATCTCCTGCCGCACGCGCTCGGCGTTCTGCTTCGTATTTTCGATCGTCGCCGTCAGGACCGTCCGGTCCGCCTGCGCCTGCTGACGCTCCTGCTCCGCCGCAGAGATCGCGTCGCGCTTTTCCTCCAGTACAAGTCCTTCGCGGTTAAGCTCCAGCGACAGCTGCTCCGACGCCGCGTAAAGCGAGCTGAGCTCGCTGTGTGCCTGCTCGAGAATGAACGCCGCCGAGGCATAGTCCTCCTCCGCCTTTTTCGCGTTCGCCGCGATCTTGGTCAGCGAATCGAGCCAGACCGTGATCTCAATGCCCTTGAGCTCGTCGCGCAGCAGCAGATATTTCTGCGCCTTGTCCGCCTGCTGCCGCAGCGGCTCAACCTGCAGCTCCAGCTCGGAGATCTTGTCTCCGATGCGCATGAGATTGTCCTCCGTCACCGCGAGACGGCGCTCTGTCTCCTCCTTGCGGTAGCGGCACTTGGAGATGCCCGCCGCCTCCTCAAAGATCTCGCGCCGGTCGGTGCTCTTGACCGCAAGGATCTCGTCGATCCTGCCCTGCCCGATGTTGGAATAGCCCTCGCGCCCGAGACCCGTGTCCATCAGCAGCTCATGGATGTCGCGCAGACGCGCCGACTGCTTATTGATGTAATATTCGCTTTCGCCCGAGCGATAATACCGGCGGGTGATCATGACCTCGGGCGTTTCGATCTTCAGCGAGCCGTCCTGATTGTCCAGCACGAGCGTCGCCTCCGCAAAGCCGACCGCCGGGCGCTTCTGCGTTCCGCCGAAGATGACGTCCTCCATCTTCGCGCCGCGCAGCGCCTTGGAGCTCTGCTCGCCCATGACCCAGCTGATGGCGTCGGAAATGTTGGACTTGCCGCTCCCGTTCGGACCGACGATCGCCGTAATATCGCTGCCGAATTGCAGCACCGTTTTATCCGGAAAGGACTTGAAGCCCTGAATTTCCAGTGACTTAAGGTACATATGCACACTTCTCCATGTTGATT
>CAKTVN010000085.1 GCA_934623545.1 uncultured Oscillospiraceae bacterium | reverse complement strand
GCAGAAAAGGACGCGCTGCGCGGCATTGAGGGCGTTAATGATCCGACGCCGCTGGAAAACAAGAGCCTCGCCGAACCGGAAGCCATCCTCAACGACTGCTACCGCAAGCAGATCGCCATCCTGACCTATCAGGACGCGACCTATCCGGAGCGTCTGCGTCACATCGACGATCCTCCTCTCGTGCTCTACTATCAGGGGACCGTCCCCGCCATCGACACCGAGCCGGTCATCGCCGTTGTCGGCACGCGCAAAGCCTCCGCCTATGGGCTCGTGCAGGCAAAGCAGTTCGGCTATCAGCTCGGCAGGATGGGCGCGATCGTCGTCTCCGGCGGCGCGGACGGCATCGACACGATGGCGCTCAAGGGCGCGCTGACTGCCGGAAAGCCCGTGATCGCCGTGCTCGGCTGCGGCGTGGACGTTACTTATCCCGCCGACAACCGCGATCTGTTTGAGGACATTCGGACGCGCGGCTGGCTCGTGAGCGAATACCCGCCCGGGACCGCCGCGCTGGGCTTCCACTTCCCCATCCGCAACCGCATTCTCAGCGCCCTGAGCCTCGGCGTGCTTGTGATCGAAGCGCCGGAGCGCAGCGGCGCGCTCATCACGGCGCACCGCGCCATCGATCAGGGACGCGACGTGTTCGCCGTCCCGGCAAACGTCGACAGCGCCACCTGCGCGGGAAATCTGTCGCTGCTCAAGCAGGGCGCGCTGGTCGCGACCGACGGCTGGGATGTTTTGAAGGAATATCTCCACCTTTTCCCGGAGCTTGCGCAGCGCCAGCCGAGAACCATTTCCATGACGCTCGCGCGCGGCGAGCAGCCGCATAAGCCCGAGGCTCCGGTAAAAATCGTAGCCTCTGAGCGCACTTTTCCGGAAAAAGGCGACACAAAAGACGTTGACAAGCCGGAAAACAAAGATTATATTGACGTACATGAGATTCTGGACAGTCTCTCCGCGGACGAGCGCGCCGTGATCGAGCAGCTCGCGGACGGACCGAAGCACATCGACGATGTGGTCGACGGCTGTCAGCTTCCGGCTGGGCGCGTACTTGCGTCCATGACCCTGCTGGAGGTCAAGGGCTATATCAAAAGACTTCCCGCGAGACGGTTTTCCCTCGCGGAAAAATAAGGCAGCACCGCACAATTCGGCAAGCAGCTTCGGCGAGAGATTTTTCGTCAAGGCAAGGTTTGGAAAGCACAGGAATACTTTGTGTACCCGCAAGGGGTATGCCGCATCCGCAGCGCGCCAAATGGCGCTGGCGGCTGCGCGATATTTCAAGCTTTTCAAACTGAAGAATTGGCGGAAAAGATCCGGCGAAGCGCGAAGACGCATTTGTGCGGTGTTGCCATAACAATGGAGGCAAAAATGCCGAAGGAAAAAACAAATCTGGTCATCGTGGAGTCCCCCTCCAAGGCGAAGACCATCGGTAAATATCTCGGACCGGACTACGTCGTCAAGGCGAGCATGGGGCACCTGCGGGACCTGCCGAAGAGCAGCCTCGGCGTCGACATCGAGCATGACTTCGAGCCGGAATACCGCCCGCTCGCGGGCAAGGAGACCGTCATCAAGGAGCTGAAGGACGCCGCGAAGAAGAGCGCGAACGTCTATCTCGCGACCGACCCGGACCGCGAGGGTGAAGCCATCTCATGGCATCTGAAATATCTGCTGGACATCCCGGACGACAAGACCATGCGCGTGACCTTCAACGAGATCACAAAGGATGTCGTCCGCCGTTCCATCGCACAGCCGCGCGCCATCGATCAGAATCTGGTCGACGCGCAGCAGGCGCGCCGCGTGCTCGACCGCATCGTCGGCTATCAGCTCAGCCCCCTGCTCTGGAAAAAGATCCGCAAGGGTCTTTCCGCCGGTCGCGTCCAGTCGGTCGCGACACGTCTGGTCGTCGACCGCGAAAATGAGATCCGCGCCTTCGTCCCGCAGGAATACTGGTCGATCGACGCGCAGCTCGACCGCGTGGGAAAGCCGGGCAGCTTCACCGCGCACTATTACGGCGACCCGAAAAAGCGGGAGCTTCACAGCGAGGAAGAGGTAAATGCCATCCTCGCGGAGCTCCGCGAGCAGCCGTTTACCGTCCAGAGCGTCAAAAAATCCGAAAAAAAGCGCAATCCCGCGCCGCCGTTCATCACCTCCACGCTTCAGCAGGAGGCTTCGCGCAAGCTCAACATGACGCCGCGCCGCACGATGATGATCGCGCAGCAGCTTTATGAGGGCGTTGAGATCACGGGCGAGGGCTCCGTCGGTCTGATCACCTATATGCGTACCGACTCGCTGCGTATCTCCGAGGAGGCGTTGGAGGCAGCCGGCAAGGTCATCGCCAGCCGCTACGGCGCAGCCTATTACTCTGGTCCCCGGCGCTACAAGCCGAAGTCCGGCGCGCAGGACGCGCACGAAGCCATCCGCCCGAGCAATGTCGCGCTCACGCCGGAAATGGTACAACATGACCTGACGAAGGATCAGTTCCAGCTCTACAGGCTTATCTGGAGCCGCTTCCTCGCCTCGCAGATGGAAAACGCTGTGTATGACATCACAGCGATCGAAGCCGCGTGCGGAAAGCATCTGTTCCGTGCGACCCATCAGAGCCAAAAATTCGCCGGTTTTACGGCGATCTATGAAGAGGGCAGGGACGACGAGCAGGAGCAGATCGAGTCTCCCCTCCCCGACCTTGCGCAAGGCGAGCCGCTGAAGCTCGCCAAGACCGAGCAGCAGCAGCATTTCACCCAGCCGCCCGCGCGCTATACCGAGGCGACGCTCGTGCGCGCGATGGAGGAAAAGGGCGTCGGCCGCCCGTCGACCTACGCCACCATCATCTCCACCATCGAGACGCGCGAATACGTCACCAAGGCGGACAAGCGCCTCTCCCCCACTCCGCTCGGCGAGGTCGTCAACGGGCTGATGATGGACCACTTCCAGAATGTCATCAACGTCGAATTTACCGCCGGAATGGAGCGCCAGCTCGACGAGGTCGAGGAGGGCAAGCTCCGCTGGAAAAAGGTTCTTGAGGACTTCTACGCCGGTTTCCATCAGGAAATGCTGGACGCCGAGGAGGCGCTCAAGGACACGCGGCTGAAGGTGCCGGACGAGGTCACGGACGAGGTCTGCGAGCTGTGCGGCAGAAACATGGTCATCAAGGTCGGGCGGTTTGGAAAGTTTCTTGCCTGCCCCGGCTATCCGGAATGCAAAAACGCCAAGCCCATCGTCGAGCGGATGCCCGGTCGCTGCCCGAAATGCGGCAGCACCATCCTCAAGCGCAAATCCAAGCGCGGCTACGCCTATTACGCCTGTGAGCGCGGCGCGGAGTGCGGCTTCATGACCTGGGACGTGCCGACCGATCAGGACTGCCCGTCGTGCGGGCAGACCATGTTCAAGCGCTCCGGCAGAGGCGCGATGAAGCCCTTCTGCATCAACCCCGAGTGCCCGAACTTCCTGCCCGAGGACAAGCGCGGCTACCGCAAGAAGCCTGCCGAGGCGGCTGCGGAGGCAGACCGCGCGGCAGAAGCCGCGGAATCGGCGGAAGCCTCCGCCGCACCGGCTGAAGAAGCGTCTGCGAAGAAATCCTCCGCAAAAACAGCTGCCAAAAAGCCCGTGGCAAAGAAAACCTCCGCGAAGAGCACGGCGAAGAAAGCTTCAACGGAGAAGAGCGCCGCAAAGAAGCCCGCAGCCAAGAGCGCTGCGAAAAAGAGCACGACCGAACAGAAGCCCGCCGTCCGCAAAACGACGAAGAAAAAGGAAGAAGCATGAAAGATTCAGTAACCGTTGTCGGCGCGGGTCTCGCCGGCTGCGAAGCTGCGTGGCAGCTTGCCGAGCGCGGCTTTTCCGTCACGCTGCGTGAGATGAAGCCCGAAAAAATGACGCCCGCGCATCACAGCACGGATTTTGCGGAGCTCGTCTGCTCCAATTCCCTGCGCGGCGACCGGCTGGAAAATGCAGTCGGGCTTCTGAAGGAGGAGCTGCGCCGTCTCGGCAGCCTGATCTTACAGTGCGCCGAGGCAAACCGCGTCGAGGCGGGCGGCGCGCTCGCCGTTGACCGCTACGGCTTTTCGGGCATGGTCACGCAAAAAATTCGCAGCCACCCGAAGATCACTGTTGTGGAGGGCGAGGTCACAGAGCTTCCGGAGCCCCCGGTCATCATCGCGACCGGTCCTCTGACCAGCGACGCCATGAGCGCCGCCATCCGCCGCTATTTCGGCGGCGCGGATTATCTGAGCTTTTTTGACGCGGCGGCGCCGCTCGTCAGCTTTGAATCGATCGACCTGAACAGAGCGTGGTTCGCCTCCCGTTATGACCGCGGCGATGCGGATTATGTCAACTGCGCAATGGAGCGCGACGAGTACGCCGCCTTTGTCGAGGCGCTCGCCTCCGCAGAGGAGGCAGAGGTCCACGGCTTTGAGGATTCCAAGGTCTTCGAGGGCTGTATGCCCGTCGAGGTCATGGCGCGGCGCGGCTTTGACACGCTCCGCTACGGTCCTCTCAAGCCCGTCGGGCTCAAGGACCCAAAGACCGGGCGCGAGCCCTATGCCGTTGTGCAGCTGCGCAAGGACAACGCCGCAGGCTCGGTCTACAATCTGGTCGGCTTCCAGACACATCTCAAATTCCCGGAGCAGAAGCGCGTTTTCTCCATGATCCCGGCGCTTCACGACGCGGAGTTCGTCCGCTACGGCGTGATGCACCGCAACACCTTCCTGTGCAGCCCCAAGCTGCTCGACCGGTACTACTCTGACCGGCGCGACCCGCTGGTCGCCTTCGCCGGGCAGATGACCGGCGTGGAGGGCTATGTGGAGTCTACTGCCTCCGGCTTCCTTGCCGCCGTATCGATGGCGGCGCGGCTGCGCGGCGAGACGCCGCCGGACTTCCCGCGCGAGACCGCCATCGGTGCGCTCGCCGCGTACATCTCCGACGAGAGCGTCACGCATTTCCAGCCGATGAACGTCAACTTCGGCATCATGCAGCCGCTCGGCTATCGCGTGAAGGGCAAAGCCAACAAAAATCTCGCCATCGCGAACCGCTCGCTCGAGCGCATCGACGCGATGCTTCAAAACGAAAAGGAGGAACGCCATGAGGATCCTGATTGATGCAATGGGCGGCGATCTTGCCCCAAAGTCCGCGGCGCTCGGCGCGATCCGCGCAGCGCAGGAGCTCGGCGTCGAGGTCGTTCTGGTCGGACGCGGAGAGGCGGTCCTCCAGTGTCTCAAGGAAAACGGCATTGAAACGCTCCCAAAGGGCGTTGAGATCGCGAATGCCGAGGATGTTGTGGATATGCACGACGATCCGGCGGCGGTCGTCCGCAAGCGGAAAGACTCTTCGATGGTCGTCGGTCTGCGGATGCTCGCCGAGGGCGGCGGGGACGCGTTCGTTTCTGCCGGTTCGACCGGCGCGCTCCTGACCGCCGCGACGCTCGTCGTCAAGCGCATCAGGGGCATCCGCCGCGCGGCGATGGGTCCGGTCATCCCCACAAAGGCAGGGACGGGCGCGGTGTTGATCGACTGCGGCGCAAACGCAGAGTGTACACCGGAATTTCTGCTGCAATTCGCGTTTATGGGCTCGTATTACGCGCAGAAGGCGCTGAAGATCGCGCAGCCGCGCGTCGCGCTTCTCAACATCGGCGCGGAGGATTCCAAGGGCGGCGCACTTCAAAAGGAGACCTTTGCGCTGCTCAAAAAGGCGGGCGACGCAGGCTATCTCAACTTCATCGGAAACGTGGAAGCGCGGGATGTTCCGCTCGGAGGCGCCGACGTCGTCGTCGCCGACGGCTTCTCCGGCAATGTCCTGCTCAAGGGCATTGAGGGGACCGCGCTGTTCATGTCCTCCATGGTGAAGGATATTTTCAAGAAAAATCTGCTGACGAAGCTCGCGGCACTGCTTTGCATGAGCGGCATCAAGAGCATGAAGACAAAGCTCGACTACCGCGAGACGGGCGGCACGCTGCTGCTCGGCATTTCGAAGCCTGTCGTCAAGGCGCACGGCTCATCCGACGAGCGCGCGATCTACAGCGCCATCCGGCAGGCGGTCCAGGCGGTGGAGGCGGGCTTTACCGAGGATATACGGCAGAACGTCGACAAAATGACGGTACCAAAGGAGCTGGAATATGCTGAGTGAACTGGAACATGGACTGGGCTACGTTTTTCGGGACAAGGGGCTTCTGACAAACGCGCTGACGCACAGCTCTTACGCCAACGAAAACCGCGACCGCGGCATCCACGACAACGAGCGTCTGGAATTTCTGGGCGACGCGATCTTGGGCTTTGTCGTCGCGGAGTATCTCTATCGCAATCTGCCCGGAAAACCCGAGGGTGAGCTGACCCGCATCCGCGCGGACCTGGTCTGCGAGAAAAATCTCGCCAAGCAGGCAGACACCATCCATCTGGGCGATTTTCTTCTGCTCGGACATGGCGAAGAGCAGGGCGGCGGCAGAAAGCGCGCGAGCATCGTCTCCGACGCGATGGAGTCCGTCATCGCCGCGTCGTATATGGACGGCGGCTTTGAGGCGGCAAAGGGCATCATCGACCGGCTCATCCTCTGCGATGTGCCGACCGGAAAGCCCCACAATTTTGACTACAAAACCGCTCTTCAGGAGCTGGTCCAGCGGAAAAAGGACCAGCAGCTGCACTATGAGCTGACCAGAGAATACGGTCCCGACCACGACAAGCATTTCGAGGTCGAGGTCCTGCTCAACGGCAAGCCCGTCGGCAAAGGCACCGGCAGCAGCAAAAAGCGCGCCGAGCAGTCCGCGGCGGAAGCAGCCATTGAGGCGCTCTTCCCTGGTGAATTGGAGCAATAACAATACGCCGCCCGCAGGGGCGGCGTATTTTGTCCCCCGAAAGGGGGACATTTTTTGTCACCCCGGAGGGGTGACGCCCTCTCTGTGCCGAAGGCACAGGGGCGCGCCCGAAGGACGCGGGGCTTTTTATGCCCGGAGGGCATAATGCCGCGCCGAAGGCGAGGAACTTTTCTGCCTGTTTGCACAGACTTGTAGGGGCGGACGACTCTGTCCGCCCCTTCTCGCGCACGGAATGCGCGAGTGACGATTCAGCCCCTTTTTCTTTGCGCGGCAAAGAAAAAGCCGCTGGCGGTAAAAAGAAAACGCCAAAGGGGGAGTTTC
>CAKTVN010000084.1 GCA_934623545.1 uncultured Oscillospiraceae bacterium | reverse complement strand
GCCGCTTGCGGCAGGGTGAGGGATGTGTAGTTTGTTCCGACGCAAATCCCCCTTTGGCGTTTTCTTTTTACCGCCAGTGGTTTTTTCTTTGCTGCGCAAAGAAAAAGGGGCTGAATCGTTCCCCGCGCCCTTTGGGCGCGGCGGGCGGGCAGAGTCGCCCGCCCCTACGTGCGCAAAAAACCTCCTGCGTCCTCCGGGCGCAGTTACCTCCGCGTCCTTCGGGCGCGGCTTGCCCCTGCGGGGGCAAAAAAATGTCCCCCTTTCGGGGGACAAAATCATTTGCTCTTTCTCCGCTGCGGCAGCGCATCGTCCGGAATTTCCAGAATATACGTGTCGCCTACGTTGATGATACGCGTCCCGCCGTACTCATACTCCCGGCGCAGCCCGTGCCCGTAGTCGGCATGGACGTGTCCGTGCAGCAGAAACTGCGGGCTGTATTTGTCGATCAGCGTGCGGAAGGACGCAAAGCCGCGGTGCGGCAGATCGTCCAGATCGCCGAAGCCCGCGACGGGTGCGTGCGTGATCACAATGTCCACACCCTTGCGCAGCTTCCAGCTCATGTGCCGGATACGGCGCTGCATCTTCTCTTCGGAATACTGATAGGGTCCCGGGCGATACTGGCGGCTGCCGCCCAGCCCTGCAATGCGCAGCCCGCGGAACTCAACGACCTTATCCTCGATGCAGTCGCAGCCCTCCGGTGGGCGGACCTTGTAGCTCTCGTCGTGATTCCCATGAATGTAATAAAGCGGCGCGTGCCCCATTGTCACCAGAAAGCTCAGATATTCCGCTTTGAGATCGCCGCAGGACAGGATCAGATCGATATCCGCCAGCTTTTCCTTGCGGAAATAGTCCCAATAGGCTTTGTTTTCGTTGTCGGCAATGCAGAGAATTTTCACAGAAGGGCCTCCTGATCGGGTGGGATCTTATCGCGGTAGACGCCTTGCAGACGCACCATTTTGCGCGCCATCGGCAAAATTTCCTCATATTCCGGGATGCGCCCGTTGACGGCGCTGCACAGATAGTCCATATGCAGGATCTCATCGATGGTGAGCTTTCCGCCGTTTGCGTTGATGAGCCGCCCATCCTGTGTGCTGAAGCTGCGGTCAAAGGGCGACAGCTGCCCGGACTGAATCTCGCGCCGCAGCACCTGCGCCAGCACGCGCACGCCCTCTGGCAGGCAGTCGTCGAGCATCACGTCGATCACGCCGCTGGACATTCCCCACCAGTAATTGACGGCGCGAACGCCGTTGAGCTCCTGATACCAGCTGTCGTCCAGAATGCTGCGCACGATCCGCTCATACAGCGTTCCCCAATTCCAGACCGGCGATGCAAGCGGCCAGAAGCTGCCGCTCTCGTCCGTCATAAAGGTGCCGTATTCCGTATAGCGCCGCTCCGGCGTGGGCGTATCGCGGTTGGAGACGATCTTGATGCCCTGTTTGCGGAATTTTTCCAGAAAGTCGCCCGGGAGGCAGCTCCATTCCAGCTGGATCTGCACGTTCGGATTGACCATTTTCGCGCCCAGCGCAAAGGCGTTGATGCTCGCCGGGACGCCGTAGATCGGATAGCTTCCCACATAGCCGATCTTTCCGTCGCGCGCCATCGCACCGGCGATCGCGCCGGTGATGAACTTTCCCTCATACACGCGCCCGTAATAGGTGCGGATGTCGGGATACGGCATATCGACCGAGCAGTTGAGCATCCGCACGTTCGGATGCCGCGCCGCCGCGCGCAGCGTCGCGCCGACCAGCGGCGGCGTCGTGGAAAAGACGACGTTCGCCCCATCGCGGACCGCCTGCTCGATCAGCTCCTCGGCATTGCCGTTCGGGACCGCGCCGAAATATGCCCGCGTCTCGACCTGCTGCGGGAACACCGCCTCGAGGTGCGCCCGCCCGGTCTCATGCGCGCGTGTCCATGTGCTGTGCTCCGCGTCGCGCTCATGCACGAACGCGATCTTCAGATGCCGCTGCCGCGGCGTAAAGAGCCCATAGTGCGCCGTCACACGCGCCGCTCCTTCGGCTGGCTCCGCACTCACGGCGACCGGGTTCGGGTGCGCAAGCGCGTTGATATCCGACTGAAGCGCGCCGGCTGCGGTGCGCAGCTGCGCGGCATCCATCTCCCGCAGGGCGGAAAACGGATGATACCGCAGAAACACCAGTAGCGCGTCCGCGCTGGTCAGTCCGCGCAGGAACAGCTGCCCGCGCAGCGCCTGCTCAAACCGGTAAAAGCTAGACAGGAAGCTCTGCCGGAAGGCGGAGCTCCACGGCTCGTCCGTGCAGCCGAGCGCGGCGAGGAGCTTTCGATAGGAGCCTGGAATGCTGAACTGCGCCTGATAGATGCGCGCAACGCGGAAAAACTCCAGAAATTCCTGATAAAGCGCATAGCGAGGCGCGTCCGTATCGACGGGCAGCAGCCGCGTGACATACGCCGGAATGGTCGGTGCTTCAAAATAGCGCATCACGCTGACGCGCTTGTTGCCCTCCTGCACATAAAACCGCCCGTAATATTCAAAGCAGCGGATGGGGTCGTGTATCCCCTCCTCCGACAGATGCGCCTGACAGAGCGTGATCCACTTGCTTCCGAACTCCGTATCCGGCTCCAGCAGCGGCAGAAAGCTTGGCGAGAGCGCATACTGCCGCCCAGCCGTCTTCGTCCCGGCGATCAGTTCAATGGGAATTTCCATCAGCCCGACGTTCTGCTGCTGCGCGGTGCGCCCCTCCGGGAAAATTTCATCCAGCACCTGCACATAGGACGCGACACCGGATGCGGCGCAGTGCCGGTGCTCGCGCATACCGGCGCGAAGCGCCTTCGTATAATCGGCATATGCGGAATTGTTATCCATACGGTTTCCCTCCCATCACACGCACTCCGGCGCGCTGCGCCGAAGCTCTTTTCAAAGTGTCAGCCGGATCGACGTTCCGTCGCTGCCCTCGGCGTCTACGCCGTCGCCGGTCAGAAGCCCGTCCTTCCGGCACACGGCGGTCATGGTCTGCATCTCGGCAGTCATATCCAGCAGATCGTCCTCAAACAGATTGGCATACTGGCGCTCCATCGCACTCTGAATTTGATCAAGATAGCCGGAGACCTTTTCGCTCATCTCCTCCAGCGGCGCATGGCTGCGCTCGAGATATTCGTATTTGGTCAAAATTTTTCCGAGCGTCGGCAGATAATAGTTGAAGAACTTCCGAACAGTCGGGATATCCTCCGGCTGCTCGCGCAGCGCCTTGAGGATTTTCCCGGCGGTATCGCAGATCGGCGTGCATTTCGCGCGGATCTGCGGGTTGCGGATACGCGCCGCCATCGCACGCAGCTGCGCAAGATTGCTCCGCGCCTGCGTCAAAAGCGCCTCGTTTTCCTTTGAAAGCTCCGGCTTCGGTTCCTTCTGCTCCGCCGCGCCGCCGGAGGATTTATGCAGTGCAAAGATCAAAATCACGACGGTCAGCACCGCGATCGCAGCCAGCACCAGCAGCACGATCTTCAAAACCGCCTTCGCCGCGCCTGCCGCGCCGCCTCCCGGCATGAAGATCGCGATCGCAGCCGCGACTGCGGCAACGAACAGCAGCACGGCTCCGCCGCCGGATGATTTCTGATTGCGCATGGCGTTCCCTCCCCTGTTCTGCGGTGTGTTCAAGCATCGTCCGGGCGGGGTCTTCCCCATCCGGACCGGATGTGTACAGTGTAGCACAGCCGCCGGAGAAAGGCAAGATGCGCCTGTGGGCGGAGCATCGCCGCGCCCGAAGGACGCGGTGCAATTCGTCACCCGAAGGGTGACGCCTTA
Organism: uncultured Oscillospiraceae bacterium; assembly: GCA_934623545.1. GTDB lineage: Bacteria > Bacillota > Clostridia > Oscillospirales > Oscillospiraceae > CAG-170. The sequence continues at coordinate 3,370 of CAKTVN010000084.1, read as the reverse complement.
TCCGCGCATGAAATGCGCGGGGGCGCGTCCGAAGGACGCAAGTCGCGCCGTAGGCGCGAAACTTTTTTCGCGCCCAAAGGGCACGAGGCACGATTCAGCCCCTACATAAGATTAGACACGTCTCGAATTTCATACGTCAAATATTCAACGGGCGTACACGTAACGAAACGTATTGCGTATCGTGCGATGTGGAAACCCGATTTGACGGTCGCCCGAAGGGCGTTCGGTCTACGGACGGTGTAACGAAAAAACGCACAACGGAACGAATTGTTTTTCCGCGCGTAAGCGCTATAGAACGCGTCCAGCGCCCTTTTCTTCCATATCTTTTCCCGCAAGAGGGAAAAGATATGGTCGCCGAAGGCACAGTTGCGGTGTCACCACAAAAGCAGCACTGCGGTGCGATCGCAGAAGCGCCCCGCGCCTGCGACGCGGATAACTTGCGCACTCCGTGCGCAAAAATCCCCCGCATCCTCCGGACGCGGTCCCTCCGCGCCTGCGGCGCGGCTTGCGCCCAGAGGGCGCAAAACAGACATCCCTCCTCCGGGATAACAAAATTGCGCCCTTCGGGCGCGGAAAACTATTGACAGATTTGGTATAATAAAAAGAAAATCACACCGTTTGGGAGAAGCTATGCTGAAAAAATACCTTGCGCTGGCGCTCGTGCTGGCGCTGCTGCTCGGTGGCTGCGCGGCTGCGCCGCAGGCGTCGGAGGAGGACCTCATCGCCGCGACGACCTATCCCGTCTGGCAGTTTACGACCGCCGTGACAGAGGGGACCGGGCTGCGGGTCGCGCGCGTGATCACGGAGCCGGTCTCCTGCGTGCATGACTACGCGCTTTCCGTGGATCAAATGAAAATTCTGGCGCGAAGCCGCGCCGTTGTGATCTCCGGGCTGGGGCTGGAGGATTTCATGGAGGATGTGCTTCCCGCCGGGGACGCGTGCATCGACGCATCGACCGGCGTACAAACGCTCTGCACCGAGGCGCACGACCATGACCACGATACGCATAGCCACGGCGCACACGACCATGACCATGGAGAAGAGGACCCGCATATCTGGCTGGACCCGGCACGGGCGGCACAGATGGTGCAGAACATCGCGCGCGGACTCTCGGCGCTCTATCCGGAGCACGCGAAACGCTTTGCCGAAAACGCGGCTGCTTACTGTGCGCAGCTGGACGCGCTGAAGCAGGACGGGACCGCCATGCTCTCGCAGCTTTCCTGCCGCGAGCTTGTGACGTTCCACGACGGCTTTGCGTATTTCGCAGACGCCTTTGGGCTGGACATCGCGGCGGCGATGGAAGTCGAAGCCGGGAGCGAGCCTCCGGCGAGAGAGCTGGAGGAGATCGTGCTTCTGCTGCGCGCGCGCGGCATCCCGGCGGTTTTTTCCGAGGCGAGCGGCAGCGCCGACACGGCGGAGCTGGTCGCGGCGGAGGATGGCGCGGGCGTGTATACGCTCGATATGGGCTTCGGTACGCGGGACTATCTGACCGCGATGCGTTATAATCTGAAAACTGTAAAGGAGGCGCTGCAATGACGCCGTTTGTTCACTGCCGTGGCGGCGACTGCAATCACGCCTGCTGCCTGAAGATCGAAAATCTCAGCGTCCGCTTCGGGACGGAGGAGGCGCTGTCCGGCGTCAACCTGCATATGCACTGCGGGCAGATCGTCGCGCTGATCGGACCGAACGGCGCGGGCAAGTCCACGCTCATCCGCGCGATCCTGGGACAGCAGGAGTACACCGGCTCGATCACCTTCCACGGACCGGACGGACGCGAGCAGAGGCTTCGCATCGGCTACGTTCCGCAGAGCCCGAACTTCGCGAAGGGCGACCCCATCAGCGTGCTGGACCTGTTCTCCTGCTGCATCGGGACGCGCCCGGCGTTTCTGCGCCCGACAAAGGCAATGCGGGAAAAGGTGCTGCGCTGCCTTTCGAACGTCGACGCGGAGGCTCTGATCGACAAGCGCGTCGGCACGCTCTCCGGCGGCGAGCTTCAGCGTGTGCTGCTGGCGCTGGCGCTGGAGCCAATGCCGAATATGCTGATCCTGGACGAGCCGCTTTCGGGCGTCGACGTGGAGGGCATGGAGCTGCTGATGGAGATGCTGGACGAGATCCGGCACCGGTTTGACCTTTCGATCTTGATGACGACGCATGATTTTTCCATGCTTGAGCGCTTCGCGGACCGCGTGGTGCTGCTGCGCGAACGCGTGCTTGCCTCCGGCACACCGCAGGAGGTTTTGAGCTCCGACGCCTTTACGCAGACCTTTCACATGAGAGGAGGGAGCGTGCAATGAGTCTCTGGTATGCGATCTGCAATGCGACGCACCTCGAATTTCTGTCGATGAACTTCATGAAAAACGCCCTTCTGGCGGTGCTCATCATGGCGCCGCTGTTCGGGCTGCTGTCGACGATGATCGTCACGGGGAAGATGAGTTTTTTCTCTGACGCGCTGGGGCATTCCGGCTTCACGGGCATCGCCATTGGCGTGCTGTGCGGCGCGGCGCTTCCCATTGCGTGGGCGGTGGGGCTCGCGGTCGTATTCGCGCTGCTGTTTTCCTATGTCCGCGCGCGCACGAGCCAGTCAGCGGATACGATCATCGGCGTGTTTTCCTCGACGGCGGTCGCGCTCGGCATTTTCATCGCCACCATGGGCGGCGGGAGCTTTACGAAATTCAACCGCTATCTGATTGGCGACATTCTCTCGGTCACGCCACTGGAGATCGGGCTGCTGGCGCTGGTGCTGGCGGCGACGCTGGCGCTGTGGTGCCTGAGCTCAAACCATCTGGTGCTGACGGCAATCCATCCGCAGCTGGCAAGCTCGCGCGGCATTTCCATCCGCCGGAACGAGACGCTGTTTACCGTCTGCATCGCGGTGGTCGTGACGCTCGCGATGAGTTGGGTCGGGCTGATGGTCATCAATTCGCTGCTGGTGCTCCCGGCGGCATCGGCGCGCAACGTGGCGCGTAATCTGAGGCAGTACCATCTGCTGTCGGTGCTCGGCGCGCTCGCGTGCAGCCTCGCGGGGCTGGTCACGGCGTATTATCTCGGCTGCTCAGCTGGCGCGGCGATCGCGCTGTATCTGGCACTGTTCTTCGCGGTGACATTTTTTTGCGCCCGGAGGGCGTGATGCCGCGAAAGCGGCATGGACTTTGTCACCCAAAGGGTGACACCTTATCCGCGCACGGCGTGCGCAGGGAACCGCATCCGGAGGATGCGGGGGATTTTTGCGCACGGAGTGCGCAAGTTATCCGCGCCGTAGGCGCGGGAATAATCGCGTCCAGAGGACGCGAGGAACGTTTCAGCCCCTTTTTCTTTGCGCGGCAAAGAAAAAGCCGCTGGCGGTAAAAAGAAAACGCCAAAGGGGGATTTC
>CAKTVN010000083.1 GCA_934623545.1 uncultured Oscillospiraceae bacterium | reverse complement strand
ATCCCGGAAAACATAGAGTTGTTTTACATTCCACCGTATACGCCTGAGATGAATCCCATCGAGCAGATATGGAAAGAGCTCCGAATCACGGGCTTCCGCAATGAAGTGTTTGCTACTTTGGAGAAGGTAGTAGATCGGCTTTGCGATACCATTTGCGCCTTGACCTCTGATATGATAAAGAGCATTACAGGGCGTAGTTGGATAATCAATTGTTTTAATTAGGTTTTAGTGTCACCCCTTTGGAGTGACAAAAATGCCGCCCTTGCGGGCGGCATTTTTTATTTCTCCTTGTCCAGAAGATTGGTCATGCTCTTGAGGCTGATCCCCAGCGTGGACGCGTTATGCAGCAGCGCCGACGTGGTCGGCGGAAGAATGCCCGCGACGCCCAGGACGATCAGCGTGAAATTGAAGCCGACGATGAAACGGTAATTGCGGTGGATGCGCGCCATCAGCGCCTCGCTCAGCCGCCGCAGCGTGATCAGCTCAAACAGGTCCTCGGACGCGATCGTGATGTCCGCGATCTCGCGCGCGATGGCGGCGCCGGTCGAGATGGCGATGCCCGCGTCTGCTTCGGACAGGGCAGGGGAGTCGTTTACGCCGTCGCCGATCATGATGACTGTGTGCCCGGCTTCCTTTTCGCTGCGGATGAACGCCGCCTTCTCCTCGGGCAGGACCTCGGCGAAGAACGCGTCGACGCCGACCTCCGCCGCGACGGATTCCGCCGTCTTCCGGTTGTCGCCGGTCATCATGACGACCTTTCGGATGCCGCATTCGTGCAGCGCACGGATGGCGTCCCTTGCCTCGCGGCGCAGCGGGTCAAAGATGCAGATCACTGCCGCGAGCTCGCCCGCGATGCACAGATACAGATGGGAATACTGCGCCGGGAGCGCAGAGAATTTCTCCTCCTCGCCCTCCGGTACGCGGCAGCCCTCGTCCTCAAAGACGAAGTGCGCGCTGCCGATCAGGACCTTTTCCGTGTTGACCATGCTGGAAATGCCGTGCGCGACAACATACTGCACCTGGGAATGGTATTCCTCGTGCGAAAGCCCGCGCTTCTTCGCCTCCTCCACGACGGCGTTCGCCATCGAGTGCGGATAATGCTCCTCCAGGCAAGCGGCGAGGCGCAGCATTTCGCGCTCCTCGTGTCCGCCGAAGGGGATGATCTGCGCGACGGTCGGGGTAGCGTAGGTCAGCGTGCCGGTCTTGTCAAAAACGACCGTGTCCGCCTTGGAGACCGCCTCAAGGAAGCGACCGCCCTTGACGGAGATGTGATAGCCGCTGCTCTCGCGCATCGCGGAGAGCACCGCGATCGGCATGGCGAGCTTGAGCGCGCAGGAGAAGTCGACCATCAGTACGGCGAGCATCTTGGTCACATTGCGCGTGAAAAGATAGGTCAGGACCGTCCCGCCCAGCGTATAGGGGACCAAACGGTCTGCAAGGCGCGACGCCTTGTCCTCGGCGGTCGACTTGAGCTTTTCAGATGCCTCGATCATCTGAACGATGCGGTCATAGCGTCCGCTTCCCATCGCTTTTTCCACGCGGATGACGCACTCGCCCTCTTCGACGACCGTCCCGGCGTAGACATAGCTGCCGGGGCGCTTCGCGATCGGCATGGACTCACCGGTGATGGACGCCTGATTGATGCTCGCCTCGCCCTCGACGACCTTGCCGTCGAGCGCAATGAGGTTGCCCGTGCGGACGACGATGCAGTCGCCGGCGCTGATCTCGGAGATCGGGACAAGAATTTCCGTCTCGTCTGTCTTCCGCCAGACTTTGTCGACGTTGAGCGCCATCGCGCCCGCGAGATCAGCGACGGATTTCTTGTGCGTCCACTCCTCGAGAATTTCGCCCAGCCGCAGCATGAACATGACGGAGCACGCGGTCGCGAAATCGCCGCGCAGCATGGAGACCGTCACCGCCGTGGCGTCGAGCACCGCGACGGAGAGCTTCCCATGCCACAGCGCCTTCAGCCCCTCGCGGATGTATTTGACCGAGCGGAAGAGGGCAAGTGCCGTCGTGACCGGCGCGGGCAGGAACAGCCGCGAAAATGCGCGCCGTATCACCGCGCCCGCGAGCTTGTCCTCAAATTCGCGGTTGAGCGTGCGGGAGGTGTGCTCCGGCACCAGCTCCATCGCCTCCGCCGAGGCGAAGGAGAACGCAGCCAGCGCCCGCACGACGGCGGAGCGGTCTTGCGCCGCGTCATATTCCACCGCGGCGTCCTGCGTCCGGTCATAGACTTTAACGCTCCGAACGCCGGATACATTCAAAAGATAATATTCCAGAATGTCCGCCTCATGCAGCGACATTCTGCCGCACAGCAGCCGCACCCGCAGCCGCCCGCGCGATTCATGCAGGATCTTGCATTTCATGAACTTCGGTACCTCCAAAGGGAAAGAGAGCCGCAAGCCGGCGGCTCTCCGGACGGAAAATGCTTATTCCGCAGCTGCGTCCTCAGACGGCTCATCGGCGATGACGGCGGCAGCCTCTGCCTCGGCGCGGCGGGCATTGATGTCCTTCGCGTCGGCATAGACGTCCTCTGCGTTCTCACGAATGTTCGTGACAGTCTGCATCACGCTGTCCTTGGCGCGCAGAACTGCCGCCGTGCAGTGCGAATAGACCTTCTTTGCGTCCTTGCTGCCGAGGAGCTTCAGACCGGCGGTCCCGAACAGGACGCCTGCTGCAAACAAACCGATATGCTTCATAAATATACCTCCTGTTTTGTTTTTGCTGAGCCTTGGAGTTAGGATTATCTAACTTACGCTTAAACCAAAACATCAGCTTTTTGTACCCGATATTATACCATGCGTTTTTCAAAAATCAAGCGTTATCAGCGCATAGCTTCTCATTTTTCGACGCAAAGTTGCGGAGAACCTCTGCTCGGATGAAAACGGAATAAATTTACAGTGTTACACTTGACAAACACAGGCGGATATGCTATAACATGAAAAACCTACCGAAACAGTAGACAAAAGGAGGCAGAGCGTTACCATGAGAAAAATCATCACCTGTACCCGTGCCACAGACCGCTGTCGCAGCCACGCTTCCGCCGCCTGTATCCGCGGCTGAGAAACCGGCAGAAGGCACTGTGCACAAAATATTATTTTTATTTATAAGGAGATTTTGATCATGTCCAGAATTTATACTTCCGCAGACCAGCTCATCGGCAGAACGCCGCTTCTGGAGCTGACACATATTGAAAAAGCCTACGCACTGAAGGCGAAGATTTTCGCAAAGCTCGAGTATTTTAACCCCGCCGGCTCCGTCAAGGACCGCGTCGCGAAGGCAATGATCGACGACGCCGAGCAGAAGGGACTTCTCAAGGAGGGCTCGGTGATCATCGAGCCGACCTCTGGCAATACCGGCATCGGGCTTGCGTCCGTCGCAGCGGCGCGCGGCTACCGCATCATCATCGTCATGCCCGAGACCATGTCCGTCGAGCGGCGGCAGCTGATCCACGCCTATGGCGCGGAGCTGGTGCTGACCGAGGGCGCGAAGGGCATGAAGGGCGCGATCGAGAAGGCACAGGAGCTGGCGCAGCAGCTTCCGAACAGCTTCATTCCGGGGCAGTTCGTGAACCCTGCCAATCCGAAGGCGCATTTTGAGACGACTGGACCGGAGATCCTGGAGGACACCGACGGAGCCGTCGACTACTTTGTCGCGGGCGTCGGCACTGGCGGGACCATCACCGGCGTCGGGCGCTATCTGAAGTCGAAGCTTCCGAATGTCAAGATCGTCGCGGTGGAGCCGAAGACCTCTGCCGTGCTCTCGACCGGCGTCGCCGGACCGCATAAAATTCAGGGCATTGGCGCGGGCTTCGTGCCCGAGGTGCTGGACACCGGTGTTTATGACGAGATCATCCCCGTCGCCAACGAGGACGCGTTCCTGACCGGCAAGCTGGTCGGGAAGAAGGAGGGCGTGCTGGTCGGCATCTCCTCCGGCGCGGCGCTCTGGGCGGCGCTGGAGCTGGCACGCCGTCCCGGCAACGAGGGGAAGCATATTGTGGTCCTGATGCCAGATACGGGGGACAGATATCTGTCGACGCCATTGTTTGCCGACTAAGCGCCGAAGGCGCATCTTATCCGCGCCCGAAGGACGCGAATTTGTCACCCCGAAAGGGGTGACACCTCTTTTGCGCCCGCGAGGGCGCAAGCCGCGCCAAAGGCGCGGAGGGACCGCATCCGGAGGATGCGGGAGGCTTTTTGCGCACGGAGTGCGCAAAACCGCGCCCGAAGGACGCGGGGAACAATTCAGCCCCTTTTTCTTTGCGCGGCAAAGATTGTAGGGGTGGACGACTTTGCGCAACCGTAGCGCTCCTTTGGCGCGGCGGGCGGACAGCACCCGCAAGGGGTGTGCCGCATCCGTAGCGCGCCTGACGGCGCTGACGGCTGCGCGAAGTCGTCCGCCCCTACGCTAAATCGGACACATTTCGAATTTCATACGTCAAATATTCAACGGGCGCACACGTAACGAAACGTTTTTGTGTACCGTGCGCTCAGGAAACCCGATTCTACGGTCGCCCGCAAGGGCGTTCCTTAACCGCCAGTGTAACGAAAACACGTGCAACGGAACGACCTGTTTTTCTGCGCGTCAGCGCTATTTCGTTCTCCAGCGTCCTTTTCTTCCATATCTTTTCCCGCAAGAGGGAAAAGATATGGTCGCCGAAGGCACAGTTACAGCGTCGCTGTAAAAATGGCACTTCCGGTGAATCCGGAAAAGAGTTCCGCGCCTGCGGCGCGGCTTGCCCTCGCGGGCGCAAAAGGGCGCCACCCCTCCATGGTGACAAAAAGCCCGCCTTGCGGCGGGCTTTTTATCTTTAATTGAAGCTTCCCAGCTGCTTGCCGGCAAGCACATGGAAATGAATGTGATGCACGGTCTGTCCGGCAAGCTCGCCGACGTTCGTGACCACGCGGTAGCCGTCCGCGAAGCCCATCTCCTTTGCGAGCTTCGCGATGACCGCGTAGATGTGCCCGACGAGCGCCGCGTTCTCCTCTGTCACCTCTGCCGCGGAGGCGAAATGCTCCTTCGGCACGACGAGAAAGTGCGTCGGTGCAAGCGGAGAAATGTCCTTAAAGGCAAAGCACTTCTCGTCCTCATAGACCTTCTGGCTCGGAATTTCTCCCGCGATGATCTTACAAAACAGGCAATCTGACATTTGCGTTCCCTCCTTACTGTACCTTGGACGCGACATAGTCGTCCACCGCCGCGAGCGCGTCGTCGACCTTCAACACCTCCGAGCCGCCGCCCATGGCGCTGTCGGGCTTGCCGCCGCCCTTGCCGCCGACGATCGGCGCAATGGTCCGAATGATATCCCCCGCCTTGACGCCCTTGGCGATGGCGTCCTTGCCGCAGACGGCGAGCAGCGTGACCTTTTCACCGTTGATCGCGCTGAGCACCGCGACGATGCCGCTGTTCTTATCGCGCAGGAAGTCGCCCATCCGGCGCAGGTCCGCCGCATCCGCCGCGCCGCGGTTCGCAGTCAGGACCTTCAGCCCGCCGATGCTCTTCGCAGAGAAGAGGAACTGGTCGACCTCGCCGGCAAACAGGCGGTCCTTCATCTTTTCCACCGTCTGGTGCAACTCGCGGATCTCGCGCATCGCGGCTTCCGCTCTTCCGAACAGCTCCGCCGGGGTCGTCTTGAGGGTCTCTGCCACGCGCAGCAGCTTCTGATTCATCTCATCCGCCAGCTCCAGGCTCGCCTTGCCGGTGACTGCCTCGATACGGCGCACACCGGAGGCGACCGACGACTCGCTCACAATGCGGAACGGACCGACCTTCGCGGTGTTGTCCAGATGCGTACCGCCGCAGAGCTCCATCGAAACGGTCTTATTCTCGTCGCCCATCGTGACCACGCGCACGACATCGCCGTATTTTTCACCGAACAGCGCGGTCGCACCGCGGCGCTTCGCCTCCTCGACGGGAAGCTCCTCGGTGCGGACGCAGTAGCCGTCGAGGATATACTCCGCCATCAGGCGGCTGATTTTGACCAGCTCCTCGGGCTTGACCGCCTCAAAGTGCGTGAAGTCAAAGCGCAGACGATCCGGCTCGACCAGAGAGCCCGCCTGATGCACATGGTCGCCGAGGACCTCCTCAAGCGCACTTTGCAGCAGATGCGTCGCCGTATGTGCGCGGCTGACCGCCTTGCGGCGCTCTTCGTCGATGCGGACGGTGCAGCTGTCTCCGACCTTCATCGCGCCGCTCACGACGCGACCGTAGTGCAGGAATTTGCCGCCCTTGTTCTTCTGAACGTCCGTCACGACGAACTTGCCGTCGGGACCTTCGATATAGCCGTGGTCGCCGACCTGACCGCCCATTTCGGCGTACATGGTCGTCCGGTCCAGCACGATCAGTGCGTCCGTTCCCTCGCTGACTGCACCCTGAAGCTCGTCCTCCGCGACGATCGCGAGGATCTTGCCCTCGGTCGCGTTGTTTTCATAGCCGACAAACTGTGTCGCGGGCATTTCCTTGCCAAACTCGACGCCCGCCCAGCCGAGATCGCCGAGCGCCTTTCTCGCCTCGCGTGCGCGGACCTTCTGCTCCTGCATAAGCTTTCGGAAGGCGTCCTCGTCGACGCGCATCCCCTCTTCGGCGACCATTTCGTTCGTCAGATCGATCGGGAAGCCGTAGGTATCATACAGCTTGAAGGCATCCGCGCCGGAGAAGACCGTCTCGCCCTTCTGCTTGTGCCCGGCGAGCATATCATTGAAGATCTTCATGCCGCCGTCGATGGTCTTGGCGAAGTTCTCTTCCTCTGTGCGGATGACGCGGGTGATATACGCCTGCTTCTCGCGCAGCTCCGGATACTGGCACTCGTTTTCATGGATGACGGTGTCGACCACACGGTACAGGAACGGTTCGTTGACGCCGAGGAGCTTCCCATGGCGCGCGGCGCGGCGCAGCAGCCGCCGCAGCACATAGCCGCGTCCTTCGTTGGACGGCAGGATGCCGTCGCAGATCATGAAAGTGGACGAACGGATATGGTCGGTGATGACGCGCAGAGAAACGTCGGTCTTCTGGGATTCCTCGTAGTGCGCACCGGTGATCTCGGAGACCTTGTTTGTGATGTTCATGACGGTATCGACGTCGAAGAGGGACGCCACGTTCTGGCACACGCACGCCAGACGCTCCAGTCCCATGCCGGTGTCGATGT
>CAKTVN010000082.1 GCA_934623545.1 uncultured Oscillospiraceae bacterium | reverse complement strand
TCGCGTCTCATAATGATCTTCATATTAAAAACTTCCATTCCATGAATGAAAGTTTTTAATTGAATATCAGTATAAATCTGAGCCGGACATAAGCAATGCCTATGTCCGGCTTTCGATATCCGTGATCTCTCAGCGAACCGTCAGCACGAGCTTACCGACATTCTGCCCGGTTTCCATCAGTGTATGTGCCTGCATTGCCTGCTGAATCGGGAAGACTCTGAAAATCGTCGGTCGAATGGTCCCGTCCTCGATCTTCGGCCAAACCCGCCGAACCAGCTCCTCCAGAATCCTTCCTTTTTCCTCCTCAGGGCGCACGCGCAGGAGACTTCCCTTGAGCATGACGCGCTTTGTAAGCAGCGCGCGCAGCGGCAGCGTCGCCGCAGTACCGCCCATTGTGCTGATGAGCATCCAGCGGCAGCCGGTATTGACATACGGCAGACACTGACCGATCGCCTCTCCGCCCACGCAGTCCACGGCGATATCCACGGGATGTCCCGCCGCCGCGACCTTTTCGATCGCGTCGCCGACCGCCTCCGACGAGGTGTCGATGATCTCGTCCGCACCAAGATGCGTGATCTTCTCCATTTTCTCAGCCGTGCGCACCGTTGTGATGACGTATGCTCCGAACGCCTTTGCCATCGGGATTCCGACGCTTGCAAGCCCGCTGTTGCCAGCCGGGAAGAACACGGTCTCCCCTGCCTTCAGCCCGCCCTCGATAAAGAGGTTCAGATAGCACGTCGCATATGCCTCCGGCAGGCTTGCCGCTTCCTCAAACGAAAGCCCCTGCGGGATCGGCATGACCATTTTTTCCGTTACCGCCGCATATTCGGCATAACCGCCGCCGCCAAGCAGCGCGCAGACGCGGTCGCCCACCTTCCAGCGCGTCACTGCCGCGCCGGTCTTCACAACCACGCCGGCAACCTCCAGTCCCATCCATTGCGGGCAGCCCGCCGGACTTGGGTATTTCCCCTGCCGCTGCAAAATATCGGCGCGATTCACCGCTGCGGCGTGTACCTCGATCAGGACGCTGTCCGCCTTGACCTGTGGCTCCTCCACATCACTCCAGACCAGGTTACGCTCCTGGTCGGTCAGCATTGCTTTCATTGTCATCCTTTCCGCCCGCAGGCTCTCCCGCCGCTTCAGCAGTCATATCCGCACGCAAGAAGCGTGTACTTCTGCAATTCATATTCGTGTCTGAAATCCACATCATAGGGAATTTCCCCGCGAACCATCTTGACAAACTCGTCCATCATGATGTCGTATCTTCCCGTCTCTGCAATATCGACCTTCTTTGATATGGCGCGCCAGGGCATCTGCTCTGCAAGCCACGTTTCACGCAGCTCCATCGGGCTCTCCATCGGGCGCAGCTCCACCGTGCCTTTTTCACCATATACAATGAGCTCGCGCAGTCCCCAGCCGTTAACCTCGACAGAAGAAACCTTTACCGTGGCGATTCCATCCGGGTACTGAAGCACCGCGACCGAGGTGTCCGTAAGCTCGATCCCCTCGTCCATCGATTTTGCATGGAACGCCTGCATCTGCTGCGGAATGCCCTTGATCTGCAAACACAGGTCCAGCAGATGTCCGCCGAAAATGAACATATCCGGCGCTTTCACATGGTAGCTGAGCAGAAGCTGCTTATACCATTCCGGATGCTTGGTGCACATCTGAGCGCTGATGTTGTAGATGCGCCCGAGCGAGCCGTCGCGTACCTTCTCCAGGCAGTATCGGATGCCCGCATTGTAGCGGTACATGAAGCCCGTCTGAAATACGAGATGCTTCTGCTCCAGAATGTCCAAAAGCGCTTTATAAGCTGGCAGGTCGATTCCCGCCGGCTTGTCCATATGCAGATGCAGACCCCGGCGTGCGCATTCCGTCGCCATTGGGACGAGCTCCGGTACGCTGGTCTCCACCATCGCGGCATCCGGCTTCATGGCAAAGAGCTCTTCCATGCTCACGACCGGAATGCCGTCATATGCCGCCGGGTTTCCCGCGATGCGCTCGCGGAGCATTTCGGGATCCTGCTCGCACAGTCCGACGATCTCTACATTTGGATTTTTCCGTAATGTCTGCACAGCAGGCGCGCCATGTTCATGTCCGACTCCAAAAATACCGATTCTGGTTTTCATTTTCTGTTCCTCCTGTCTTCTCAAAGCACTCTGTACAGGAGCTGCCCGTTCACGATCGTCAGACAGCAGCTGTAGCCGTTGCGGTCCTCCAGCACATTTCCAGCTGCATCTTCAAGCCGGTATGGCTGGTATCCATAGCGCAGCACCGCGATGTCCGCGCGCGCTCCGGCACGGAGGCTTCCCCAGTCCGCCTGCCCAAGCGCAGCAGCGGCTGATGATGTCACGGCGCGGAAGATCACGTCCTCCGGAACATCCAGCGTGCGGAACATACTCATGCACAGCGTGAGTCCGTAGATCCCGCCGCGCCGGAAGGCGCTGAGCCTTGTGATATCGCTGCTGATCGTATTGGGAAGCACGCCGCGCGCGATTCCCGCGCGCATCATAGCGAAGTCCGTATGGACATTTCCGGCATTGCCGCTGTCCAAAATCACGCCGCGCTGCTGCGCGCGGAGCAGCGACGCAAAGTCATCCTCTGCAGCAGAGTTTTCTCCGCCATGATAGATGTGCGTCAGAATATCTCCGGCTCCAAGCTCGGAAAGCAGCTCCCGCATCGGCACCGGCGCGTGCGAACAATGCACCATCACCCTCAGCCCGCGCGTATGCGCAAAGGCGCATACGGCTTTGAGCGCGGCGGCATCCCATACGTCGGACACCGTTGTGTCAAAGTAGACCTTCAGCCCGATCGCGCGGCTGCCGTAGTGGCAGAGCAGCTTCTCTGCCGCCAAAAGGTCCGGCGTGTTTTTCCGTATCTCGACCGGGACAAAGACGCAGCTCCTGACCGCCGCGCAGTCCAAACGCTGCGCGCCCTCTTTTTCCGCGCCCGCATCCGCGCACGCCGTCGCGCCAAAGGGCAGGCAAGCCATCTCCGCCTGCATACCGTACCGGTCGGAGGAAACGCCCCACAGATGGACGTGCGCATCCACAAGTCCCGCCGAAACGATCGCGCCGGAGGCGTCAAAAACCGTCTCCGCGCGCTGCCGCTCCGGACCGATATGCTCCACAAGACCGGTTTCCTCGTTTACAAGCACATTGGCGTGAGAAAAGCGCTCCCCGTCCCAAAGTTTTCCGTTTTCAATACAAAGTAAGCTCATATTTTCTCCGTTCTTCTTGTTAAACCAAACCTTGCCGTCTGAGCCGTTCCCATACCTCTGCCATCGTTGCCAGATGCAGCTGGTTGAGATCGCTCACAGCCGTATAGCTTTCGTTGCAGAACATCATCCAGCCTCCAAGGAGCGGTCCCAGCAGCCGCGTCAATGCGCCGCGCGCTCCATTGCAATGGTAGCTGACCCGGATCTGCGGGACCTCCTTTTGCAGCATCAGGACCGTCCTGCAAAATTCCGCCAATTCTTCGTCCGTATCGCACAGCCCGACGACCTTCACAAGATCCGGTCCGCGCTCTGCCAGAAGGCGCACCATCGAAAGCACCTGCTCACAGCGCATACTGACCCCCGTGTGGACGGACAGCAGCACCTCCGCGCCAAGCGCGTGGACCTCGCGTATATAATCCGTCTGTTTTTCAATGACCTCCGGGTCCAGCGACACCTCCTTCGGCATTGCTTCCGCAAAGCTGTACACCGCCGCCTGCGGCAGCCGCAGAGAGCTGCGGGTATCCTCGCGGCTGAAGGTATGTCCCTGAAGATCGATGCACGCTGCGCCTGCCCGGACCGCCGTTTTCAGCTGCTCGATACGTTCTTCCTCCGTAAAATCAAGCGGCTGCATCTCCATATCCCAGTTATATTGCAGCGCCAGAATCGGAAGCGCAGAGCCCTGCATCAGCCGCCGCAGCGACTGCTCTGTCACCTCTCCACGCGGAAGCATCGACAGATGCAGGTCTATGACGCTCGCACCGGCAAGCTGCGCGCGCCGGATGGCAGCCGCCGCCTGCCGCAGATTCGGTTCCTTGACCACAGCCGCAAGAAGCGGCGCCGGTCCTTCTGTCAATTTCCCTCGCATTTTACCTTCCTCCGCACCCATGCTCCGTCAGCCTGTCTGTCCCGCCTTTTTGACCCTCACCAGAATCACAAAAATTGACACAACAGTGTATATCTGATTGATCACGGTTGCAAGCGAATGCGTTGCAACGCCGTAAATGAGCATACAAACGCACACCACCAGATTGACGATCCGAATGGTCTTGACATTCCGGTTCCAGAATCCGATCGTCGCAAGACACGACGCGACCGGCGGGAAGATGCTCCACGCGCCGCCCCACGTCACAGCCGCGCATAGGCAGTAGCCGAAGCAAAACGCGACGACCCACCATTTGCTTTGCAGCATTTTGCTTTTATCCCGATTGATAAACAGAATTTCCCGAATCAGTGAAAGGCTTGTGGTTGCCATTCCGGTATAGGCGCCGATCAGCATAAAATGCGCGACCCACATCAGATCGGACATCAATTTGAACTTTAAGATACTCTTGTTGTTTTTCTGCGAAAAAATAAAATAGGAAAACAGAATGTCCAAGATTCCGATTGCCTGACCGATGATCATACGCATACTTTATTTCTCTCCTGTCTGTATGCCCAGCTCCGCCGTATGCAGGCGCACTCCTGCACTTTGAAGCGTGCGCTGCAAAAGCGCCATGTCTATCTGCGTGAAATCGTCCGTCAATCCGGCAGCCGTACCGGCAGCTTCTCCGGTGACTGCGCAGACCGGTATCACGCGCGTGACGTTCCACATTGCATCGTCTGTGGAAACGCACCGCCCGGCGACCAGCAGGTTTTTGACCGCGTTCGTGCGCAGCGCCGAAAACGGGAGCTCATAGATCGGTCCGCGTTTCGTCCAGTCCGGAAACAGCCCGACCGAATCGGCAAAAAACTGCCTGTCCGACGCGCGCGTCATCACAGATACGCCCTCCATGCAGCGGGTCATGCGCAGCTCCGGGATCGTCGGCATTGTGACCGGCACGCAGCTCTCGCCGCGCGCGCGGCGCGCAAGGATATCCGACCGCATGGCGCGGTGCCCGCGCTGCACAAACAGGCTGTTTTCCCAGCCGTCAATGCCGGAAACATGCTCCTCGCCGATGCGCTGCTCATCGCTCGCCGTGGCTTCGCCGCTGTCATCGCAGGCGCCGAGACAGTTGAGCCGGAGCTTTCCGCCATCCAGATGATAATACCAGTTTGCCAGCGGATTTTTCGCGGTATGCAGCCTCGTCGGCGCGCCGCAAAGGGCGCAGACATCCGCATCGCCCGAGCAGTCGATCACACTGCGAACCTGAATCGCCGAGCATCCGGATTTGTTTTCCACCGTGACATACCGGATGCGCTCATCCAACACCTCAGTGCCGCAAACGATCGTTCCGTACAGAATCCTCACACCGTTTTCCAGCAGCAGCCGCTCCAGCTCCAGCGCATACATCTGCGCATTATACTGAAGCTCGAATCTCTGCCCGGCGCGCCGCTCTTCTACAGAGCTGTCCCGAAGCCAGAGCGCCGGATATCGGTCCTCCAGAGCATTTGGCAGCGCGAGCCTGAGCAGCTCCTCCGCGATTCCATAGCAGACCTGATGCCCCTCGCCGTCATCGATCGGAAGATAGATCGTCACAAGTCCGGCGGTTCCGAGCCCGCCCAGCATATATTCTCGTTCCACAAGCAGAACGCTTCTCCCCTGCCTCGCTGCCGCGAGCGCGGCGGCAGCTCCAGCGATTCCGCCGCCTGCGACGAGCACGTCGCAGGCATCGCGGAGCGGAAGCATCCGCTCGCTTTCTTTTACAAATTCCATTGCAGTTCTCCTGATACTGTTACAGCGTGTCAAATTTCTTTGACACGCTGTATGGGGTCTTATCCCTTGACGGCGCTGTCGAGCTGACCGCCAATAATATATTTCTGCATTGCAAAATAGAACACAAGAATCGGCAGGATCATAAACAGGCATCCCGTATACGCCAGAGGAATGTTCGGGATGTTGACCTGACCACTGAAGAGCTTGCGGACGTAAAGCAGAAGCGTAAACTTTTCCGATTTGGTCAGCATATACATCGGCATCAGGTAGCTGTTCCAGCAGCCGGTCAGAACGCCGATGAGGCGCGTGATCGTGATCGCCTTCATCTGCGGGAAGATCACACTGAAGTAGGTCCGGATCACACCGGCGCCGTCGATCGCCGCCGCCTCGTCCAGATCGCTCGGGATCATGCTCGTAAAGGTCGTGTAGAAGAACATGGTGCCCGTCATGCCGGTGCCCGCGCTGAGCAGCGCCAGCCCCGGGATGCTGTTTGTCAGTCCGAGCTTTACCATCAGAGAGTATGTACCAACCAGCAACGCCGTACCGGGGATCATCATGATCAGAACGTTGACCGTCCGGATGCTGCGCACCACAAGACCGCTCGAACGCGACAGACCGTAGCCCGCAAGGCTTGCGATTGGGATGAGGATGACCGCCTCGAGCAGGAACAGCAGCACCGTATTCTTCAGCGCAGTCCAGAACAGCGGGTCGGTCGCGATCTTGACATAATGGTCAAACATCGGATTTTTCGTAAACGCGAGCCGCGAGCTGAGATCCTGATAATCACGCAGCGAGACGTTGACGAGAAGATACAGCGGGAAGCAGTAAAGGAGGATCAACAGGAGGCTGATGAGAAAAATTCCGATTTTCTTCGCAGGTGAGTATTTCTGGTTCATCACGAATATACCTCCCTGCTTCTCAGATAGTTGTTGATCGGCAGCGCAATGAACATGATCAGCAGGAACATGAAAATGCCGACCGCAGACGCGTATCCAGCCTTTTCATCATCAAAGTACAAAATCTGAATGTACTGCGACAGCGACATGGTCTCGCGGTTCGGACCGCCGCCCGTCAAGCCGATGACCATCTCATACAGCTTCAGACCGTTGATGAGGTTCGTGACCACGCAGGTCGTGATCGACGGGATCAGGAGCGGAAGCTTCACGTTGAAGAAGATCTGTACGCCGCTGGCGCCGTCAATGGTCGCCGCCTCCACATAGCTCGCGGAGATCGACTGAAGTCCGGCGAGATAGATCAGCATACACAGACCGACATACTGCCAGGTATTCACCAGCGTGATGATCAGCACGCCGACC
>CAKTVN010000081.1 GCA_934623545.1 uncultured Oscillospiraceae bacterium | reverse complement strand
GAGTTTTTCCAAGACAAAAAGAATTTATGAGCCGAATTTTAAGAAAACCGTAAAACTGTACGAATTTCAAAAAAATGATTTACAGCAGGGAATTTTTGAGGTAAAATGAATTCAAATTTGATTTTCCGGGAAAGAGGTTATTTCTAATGATATGGGAAACGCTGTCGGCATTGAGCCTGATGAAGTCGCCGTTGATCAGACCGTTGTAGCCGCGCCGGATGCCGACGCACTCGATGCCGCGGAAGGTCGCTGCACGCACAACCGCACGAACGGCTGCGTTCATGCCGGGCGCGTCACCGCCGGAGGTCAGAACGCCGATTCTCTTGACTGCGATATCCATAGAAATAACCTCTTTCCCGGAAAATCAAATTTGAATTCATTTTACCTCAAAAATTCCCTGCTGTAAATCATTATTTTTGAAATTCGTACAGTTTTACGGTTTTCTTAAAATTCGGCTCATAAATTCTTTTTGTCTTGGAAAAACTCGGTATTGGTGGTATACTTCTAATTAACATAACATAACGATGGGGGAATGCTGCGTGAATCAGGTCAGCCAGATATTGAGTGAGGTCAAGAAAGCCGTCGTCGGAAAGGACCGCGTCCTTGTCTGGGTCATGACGGTCATTCTGGCGCGGGGGCACGTCCTGCTCGAGGACATTCCCGGCGTCGGAAAGACGACGATGGCGCTGGCGTTTTCGCGGGCACTCGGGCTGGAATATGGGCGCGTGCAATTTACGCCGGACGTGCTGCCGTCGGATATCACGGGCTATTCCATTTATAACAAGGACACCGGCGAGATGAGCTATCAGCCGGGTGCGATCCTTTGCAACCTTTTCCTCGCGGACGAGCTCAACCGCGCGACCTCGCGCACGCAGTCGGCACTGCTGGAGGCGATGGAGGAGGGGCAGGTCACGGTCGACGGCGTCAGCCACCGCATCCCGCAGCCTTTCTGCGTCTTTGCGACGCAGAATCCTACGGGCGCTTCCGGCACGCAGCTGCTGCCGGACTCGCAGATGGACCGTTTCACGGTCCGGATGTCGATCGGATATCCCGCGCCGGAGGATGAACGGAACATGGTCCTGAACCGCCAGAACGGAAATCCCCTGGAGCTGGTGCGGCAGGTCGTGACGCGCGGGGAGCTGGTGTCCATGCAGGATCAGGCAGCGGCAGTGTACATGAAGGAGGCGCTGGTGGATTATGTGGTCGCGCTCGTCGGCGCGACGCGAGATCATCCTCTGATCGCGCGCGGCGCAAGCCCCCGCGCGACGCTCTCAGTCACGGCAATGGCAAAGGCGGCGGCGTTCATTCAGGGGCGCGACTATGTCGTCCCGAAGGACGTTCAGGCGGTATTTGTGAGCACGGTCGCACACCGGCTTTTGATGACGCCGGAGTCTGAGGCGCGCGGCGCGACGGCGGAGCTGGTTTTGGAGGACATTCTGAAAAGCACCCCGTCGCCGAGGATCTGAAGATGCTGAAAAACAGGCTCATTTACGCGGCAGTGCTGATCGGCGTGTTCCTGTTCCACTGCTATTATACCGGCTGGCTGTCGTGGTTTCTGCTCATGTTTTTGCTGCTTCTGCCGCCGTTTTCGCTGCTGTGCAGCCTGCCGTGCATTCTGCGCCAGCAGGTCGCGGCGCAGCTTCCGGCGTCGTGCAAAAGAGGGGAGGAGGTCCTGCTTCAGATCTCCAACCGCCAGCGCACGCGCCTGCCCGCGCCGCCGTGCTCACTCCGGCTGCGCTGCGCGGACCGTCTTGCCGGGACGGAGCTGACGCAGGAATACCGCTTCGCCGCATGGGACCGCCGCGACATCCCGCTTCAGACGGCGCATTGCGGCGCTTATACTTACACCTTTCTGCACGGAAGGATCACAGACTATCTCGGAATTTTTTCCTTCCGGCTGCGTCTGCCGGAGCTTGGAACGCTGCGCGTGCTTCCGCTTACGGAAAAGCCGGAGCCGCTTCCGAATCTCAGCCGGTTTCAGACGCGGTCCTACCGCCCGAAGCCGGGCGGCGGTTTTTCCGAGGTCCATGACCTCCGGGAATACCGCCCGGGGGACAGTATGCGCGACATTCACTGGAAGCTGTCGGCAAAGACGGACGAGCTGATCGTCCGCGAGGCGCAGGAACCGAACAGGGGACAGGTCCTTCTGACCTTCGATCTGCGCGGGACGAGGGGACAGGTCGACGAGACGCTCGATCTGCTGAACTGGATGAGCCGGTGGCTTTTGGCGCACGAAACGGCGCATTTTGCCTGCTGGCTCCGCCCGTCCGATCTTGAGCCGGAGACGATGGAGCTGCGCGAGGAGCAGGATCTGGACAAGCTGATGGAAAAGCTCCTCGATACGCCGCTGCGCGAGGATATGCCGAGCATCGCCGGGCGGAGCTTCGCCGCGGCGGACTGGCGGTATCACATCCGCCTGCCGGAAGAGGGGGTGCGCGCATGAAAAAGCACCTTCTGCCGCGTATTTTATCCTGCACCGGCTATGTCTTCGCCATGACGCTGGGAGCGATCTTCTGCCTGATCACGGCATTTTCCGTACCGGTCGACCCGATTCCGCTCGGACTGGTGTGCCTGTCGCTGGCGCTGCTGTTTACGGTTTTCCTGAGCGTGCGGCGCGGCTGGATCGGACTCATCGCGGTCTTTGCGCTGCTCACGGCGGCGCTGGTCCTGCGCTGGGAGGAGTGCGTCGGCGCGTTTTTGCTGACTGCCGACTGCATCGCGCCGGTCTATTCCGCGGCGTTTTCGCTCGGGAAGGACCTCATCATCCCGACAGATATCCCCGCAGCGCTGTCCGCGAACGCGTTTTTCATCATACTTTCCGTATTCCTTGCGTTTTTCTGCGCCGACGCGCTCGCGCGCAGGCATTGCGCATGGCTCTGCTTCCCGGCGGCGCTTCCGCCGCTGATCGCGGGGCTCGTGATTCTGGAGACGACGCCCGCCACATGGGCGGAGCTGCTGCTGATCGGCGCGCTGGCGCTTGCCGCGCTGACCCAGAGCGTCCGCCGGAGCGACGCGGACGCCGCCGCAAGGCTGAGTACGGTCCTGCTGCTGCCACTGGCGGCGCTCTGCGCGCTGCTGGTCGCCATCGAGCCGCCGGAGCTTTACGCGCGCAGCGCGTGGTCTGACAGCCTTCAGGACGAGGTCAGCGCGGTCATTGAAAAGCTCTCAGTGTTCCGGCTCAACGAGCGGACGGGGCAGATGGAATTTGTCTCGCCGTTCTCGCCGAGTACGCTCGGGAGCCAGAGCTGGGACTCCAGCGTCGAACGAGTCAATCTCTCGCGCGTCGGTCCGCAGGGGAAGACCGGTCGGCACGTCATGTCGGTCTATGCGCCGGTGAACGGCGTGTACCATCTGCGGGCAAACTCGCTCGCGGTCTATGAAAATAACAGCTGGCGCGCGCTTTCTGACGATGCGTATGCCGGAATTTCCGTCCCGGACAGCGTTTTCCTCAACGAGCGGCGGTACGCGGACGGCGCCATCCGGACTGTCACGGTCAAGACAGACATGAAATCCTCGATCTATTATCTGCCGTACCGCCCCGTGGAATTTCCGAGCGGCGCGGAGCCGTATACCGACGCCTACGTCCGCAACCGCAATCAGGAAACGGAATATTCGATCGACTATACCTCCGAAACGTCGCACTATGAGACCAGCGCCGCCTATCAGGACTTCGTCCACGAAAACTATACGCAGCTGCCGGACGACGTAACTGCGGCGCTCGACACGATTTCAGCGGTGCAGCTGCGCAACTCGGGGCTTGCAGAGGGCGGGATCAATGCGCTCAACTATGGGCTCTACGCCGATGCCGTCGCGGAGCTGGTCCAGGACGGGAAGACCTACAGTCTGGACACGCCGCGCGTGCCGGAGGGGGAGGACTTCGCGATCTGGTTCCTGACGCAGAGCGACACGGGCTATTGCGTTCATTTTGCGACGGCTGCGGCGGTCATCCTGCGCTACTGGGGCATTCCGGCGCGGTATGTGACCGGCTATTACGTGTCTGCGCGGCAGGATCAGTGGACAGCCGTTACCGAGGATGAGGCACACGCCTGGACGGAATATTATGTAGACGGCGTCGGCTGGAAGGTCCTCGACGCGACGCCCGCGAGCTTTGCGGAGAACGTCTCAGAGCCCGATACATTGACACAGACACCGGAGGAGCAGCCGTCCGCACCGGGGACGTCCAAGCCAGACGAAACAGGACCGACGCAGGAGCCGAATGAACCGCAGACGCCCGCGCAGAGCGACCGGAACGGGAGCCAAAGCACGGGGGCGCTCCCGGACGCGAATAACGAAACCGCAAAGCAGGGAAGAGGAGGTCTGCTCACAGTCGTGTTCGGCATTCTTGCGTTCGCCGGGGCGTGGTTTGCCTACCGTGTTCTCCGGCTGAGCGGACGCGCTGCACAGCTTCAGCATGGGCAAATCAACCGCCGCGCCGTCATGTATTTCCGGCATTTGTGCTTCCTGTCGAAGCTTGCAGGCGAAACGCCGGAGCCGGAGTTGGAGGAGATCGCGCTCAAGGCGCGCTTCAGCCAGCACCGCATCACGCCGGAGGAGCTTTCCCGGCTCAGCCGCCGCTGCGATGAGTTGACGCGGCAGCTGATGCAGACGAAAAATCTTTGGAAGCGGTTCTTGTACCGCATGGTCTATGTCATCGCGTGAATTTGACGTGTGGGCGTGGCGGGAAACGCGCCGGGGTCCCCGGTGCGCAGCGCCCGCACGCGATGCGCCGCGCAGTTCCGCGCCGTCTTGAGACTGGCGCGGAATTTTCGGCATACAGGAGGAGTATGAAGACAGAATATCTGTTGAATCGCGAGGTTGAACACGTTCTGGCGGCGCTTATGCCCGTAAACCGTGTCATTATGCGTGTATGTATTCATACCGGTTTACGTATCGGCGACGTGCTGGCGCTGCGGACAGACCAAATCGGGCGGCGCTTCTGGGTGACGGAGCAGAAGACCGGAAAGCGCCGAATCGTCGGGCTTCTGGAATATTTGCTAAAGGATATGCGGAAAATCGCCGGGAAAAAGTACGTCTTCGAGCATAAAAACGACCCGGAACGGCACCGGACCCGTCAGACGGTTTGGAAAAACGTCAAGCGCGCGGCGGTCGCGTTCCGGCTGCCGCAGAATGTCGCGCCGCACTCGGCGCGGAAGGTCTATGCGGTAGATTTGCTCGCAAAGTACGGCGATATTGCCAAGGTGCAGCGGGCGCTCAACCATAGCGGACCAAACGTGACAATGATTTACGCCATGGCTGACCAGCTTTACAGGCAGAAATATCACAAAAATCCGCACGAAGCGTAAACTTTCAGTTGACGTTTCGTGCGGCGTATGGTAGTCTGTATGTAGAGTTCGTACGAGAGGAGGAGCTGTCTCTATAGAGTAGAGCGGCGACATCCAAACGGGCGCGAAACGCAGCAAAACCATAATTTTGTTGATTTGACCGGGGAGCGACCCCCCGGATTTATTTGCGAGCCGGTCAACGCAACAAAATAATTCTTTTATTGCGTTAAAGTACAAAAAGAGGCTGGTGCGTATTTTTTTACGCACCAGCCTCTTTTTTCTTATCTGAAGGAGTTACAAGGTAGGAAAGAAGGTCAAATATCAAAGCAAGAGCAAAAGCAACGAGAGCGACCCAAAGACTACCAACACCGAAAGCAAAGCCAGCCAAAAACCAAGATATATGTTTAATCTGTTTCGTCTTAGCAAAAACATAACACTTAAACCTCATCATCATCAACCTCATATGTATCACGGATAGACTTTTCAGCATTATTGCGCGCTATATCACGGACAATAGCGGGAATTTCGCGGAAGGGAATAGAAGGACGTTCAGGAGCATTAAAAGATTCAAAATACTTGAAATACTTAGGCATGAAATAGATACGCCACCTAAAGACAGATTCAAATTTCAGGTTGTCAGCAATACGTGAATCAGCCTGTGCAGTAGCTTCACAGAGCGTCACAGAACGACGAATAGGGCGGGAAAGAGTCAAAACATTTCCAATAGCAGTCTGAAGGATCATAGAATCAGTAACGTCACGAATTTTTTTATCAACGTCGAAAGATTGAGAGTTCATTACAACCTTACACTTATATTTACGCTGAAGCTTAAAAAAATCACGTAAACCAGCATCAAAGGTTTTATAAGAACGGTTATCAAAAGCTATGCCAACCTCGTCAAGATAAAGAGCAGAATTAGCATCAGGAACAAACTTAGCAAGATCAGAAGAATTGATAATACGGACACCGGGAACGATACAATCTTGAATGTCAGTGTAAACATTCCAGCCATGCTTAAGATCACGCAGCATACAACGGACCATAAGGGTGGATTTGCCCGCGCCTTTCTTGCCGAAAATAAAAATCAGCTTGTACGGATTAGCAAAACGACGGGAATACAAATTGAAACCAAAAAAGAGAAAAAACAAAACTAAAACAAAAACAACCATAATACACCTCAAAAAAAATGGGGGAGCAAAGCCCCCCCAAGCATAGACTAAGCTTAAAGCTTAATCAGTCGGTTGATAAGACCAACACCCATGCCGACAAACGCGACAATGACAAAACCAAGAATCAGAGGATTCGAGGTAATCGCGCTGACATAGCTTGTAACCCAAGCAATAGCAGAAGTTACAAACGATGTCACGTCACCGAGCAGCTTAGCGAGAGTATAACCAGTTTCGCCCTGAAGACAGCACCCCTTTCATAAAAAAATTACGTCTTATATGAACCGCCCAAACCGCACATACGCGCGAAAAGACGAGCAGTTACAAAAAGGAAGAAAAAACCAATAAAGTAACAAAAAGGCTCAGACATCAAAAAGCCGGGAAGTTCAGAAATAAACCACATAATAAAATCTTTTACAGCTTGCACAACAAAGCACCCCCAGCCTTAAAAATACAAATAATCACAGCACAAAGAAGAAGAAACGACGCAATCCAGTTAATATCGTAATCAAGCAACTCAAGCTTATAGACAGTCTGCGAATTATTGTAACTAGATACATACGAATATGTATAGGATTTTACAGGCTTGCCGAGCAAACCATAAATAACAGAAAGTAAAGAATCTTCACTAGCATCAGGCGCGTACTCAGTATCGACTAAAACAGGCTTAGAATACGCTGTGCCACTATCAGGAACCGGCTGCGCAGCAGCATAAAGAACAGGCG
>CAKTVN010000080.1 GCA_934623545.1 uncultured Oscillospiraceae bacterium | reverse complement strand
ACCAAACAGTGCCCGAACTCCGGCGTCTCCGGCGCGGAGAGCCCGTGCGACGTCTTCGGTCAGATCGAGTTCCCGATGGACGCCTTCTTCCCGAGCAAAAACGACTCCTGCATTCCCGCCTCACAGAGCTGCACCGGCTGCGCCCGGACCGCAGACAACTGATACACAGCAAAAGGGACGTCTTACAGACGTCCCTTTTGCCGTGAAGTAAAAAGTAAGAGTGAAAAGTTAAGAAGTGTGGAGCCGGCTTCGCCGGCAAATTCAATTTGTGCCGCTGTGCACGGCGGAACTCTACGAGGTTTTTCAACGACGGAGGGGCGTCTCTATGAGGCGACCCTTTCCTTATCAAAGCAAGCTGTCTGCTCACAAAATCCCCTGCTGCCTCAGGGTCGCGCACATCTCCGCGACACGCGCGTCCCAGGAGCTCTTGCGCCCCTCCTCGATGCGCGCCGCGATGCGCTCCGGCTGCGTGTCCGAGAGCGCCTCCGCGCAGCGGCTCACAAATTCCTCCGCGCTGTCCGCGATGTGGATGAGCGGCGCATATTGCAGGATCTGATCCGGCTGGCGCGTCGAGACGATGGGCTTGCCGGTCGCGAGGTATTCATAGAACTTCAGCGGGCTAACGTCCTTGCTGAGGTCGCCGTTTGCAAACAGATTGAGGCACACGTCGAAATGCGCCAGATACTGCGGCAGCGTCTCGTTCGGCTTCAGCCCGAGAAAATAACAGTTTTTCAGCGTCCTGAGCGTGCTCAGATCCGCCCCCGGCTTCTCGCCGCCGATCCAAACGAAGCTCCACTCCGGATGCGCCTGCGCCGCGTGCGCGACGTAGCCGTACTCGATGCACGGCTGAAGCGCGCCGACAAAGCCGAAGACCGGGTGCGGGATGTCCTTCATGTCCTCCGGGACGGGCTGTGGCTGCGCTGCCTGATAAAAGCGCTCAAAATTCGCGCCGTTCGGGATGAATTTCGCCTTCGGATTTCCGACCTTCAGGCGCACGGCAAGCGGCTCCGCCGTCGCGAAGACCATGTCGCACTTCCCTGCCAGCTCCAGCTCCTCGCGGTCGACCTGCTCGGGGTCCATAATACCGCCGTAAGCCGAGTGCCGGTCTACACAGTCATAGACCAGCGCGCTGTGCGGGATGTGATCGACCGCGTCGACCGTTACCGGCGAGTAGACCCACAGCAGCGGTTTTTCAAAGCCGTGCCTTCGCATGATCTTGCGCACATAGGCGGCGATGCGCTTCTGGTTCAGGCGGTTGATGGCGCGCGAGCGGTTGAAAAACGGCAGCACAGGCGGCAAGCTGTAGACCGTGATGTTCGGCTGCGGCTGAAAGCCCGCTTTGCGGTACGCCGTCATGAGCGGCAGCGTCTTTTTGTCCTTGAGCGGCGCGATGAGCGTCGCCGATGGGTCAAAATACAAAATTTCCGCGTCGGGGATGCGGCTCATCACCTGCTGCTTTCTCGTCGGGATGGGATACCACGGCGAGGTGGCGAGACATACGATCTGTTTCATTCTGCTTCCTCCAATAATTCCTGCGCGACCTGCTCGTTTTCCGCCGCAAGGCTGCGCAGATGCTCCACGCAGTACGGCTCGTCATCCGCGAGCGTCTGCTCGATCAGCTCTGTCAGCGACTGCGCGTTCACGTCCGAAAAGGCGATACAGTGCTTCTGCCCGATGTAGCGCATGAAGCCTGTCACCTTCGGGTCATAGGACACGGCGGCGAGCTTCGCGCCGACGCTCGAGGCGAAGATCAGCGTGTGCAGCCGCATTGAGACGACCACGCGCATTTTGCGCATCAAGCCAATGATGAGCTTTTCGTCCTTCGGCGCGGAAATGAAATGGCTCTCGCCATACAGCATCGCGGCGACCTGCCTGCACGGCGCGGTGTCGCGCTCCGGCTCGAGCGCGAAAAACACCGGCGTCAAGCCGTTTTGCGCGCGGACCTGCTCGATCGCGTCGCGGATGCTCTCCTTTTTCTCCTCAAAGCCCTGCCACGGGCGCAGCACATAGAGCGCATACGCCCCTTCCGGGTCGAGCCCCTTACTTTGCAGATAGCTGTCGACCGCGCCCGGCGCTCCGGGCTCGAGCAGCAGCGCCGGGTCTGCGGTCACGCGCACCTTCGGGTGCGTCACGCCCATCGCCCGCAGCTCCTCGAGCGAAAGGTCCTCGCGCAGCGTGATCGCGTCGACGCAGCGGTCGATGATCTTTGCCGCCATGCGGCGGTTACGCGTCCCGTCGACCGGACCGATGCCGCAGCCGTACATAAGGACCTTATTCCCCGCCAGCTTTGCCAGCCGGATGCTCCAGAGGTAGTAATACAGCGAGCGCGAGCTGGTCTTGTCCTGAATGAGACTCCCGCCGCCGGAGATATAAAGGCTCGTCCGGCGCATCACGCGCCAGAATGCAAAGGGATCAAAGGCGTGGACCGCGCCGACGTAATAGCGCTTTCGGGTCTCGACCGGGTCGTGCGAGAGCACATAGACCGGCATATCCTCGTCGATGTTCTTCATCTGGCGCACGATGGACTTTAAGATTGCATCGTCGCCCGCGTTCCCCTTCCCGTACGCGCCGCAGATGAGTACGCCGCTGCGCTTTTTCTTCGGCGCGCGCTCGCGCCGGAGGATGGTCTCATAAATCTCGATCTGATGCGAAACGGTGGCTTCGATGGACAGAAGCTTTGCTGCGCGTGCGTAGAGATTCTCCGCCAGCCGCAGCCGGTAGGGCGCATTCTCTGCCAGCGTGATCATGTGCTGCGCAAAGCCCTCGCAGTCGCGCGGCTGCGTCAGAAGCCCCGTCACGCCGTCCTCGATGATGTACGGCACGCCGCCGACGGCGGTCGCGATCGTCGCGCAGTGCATCCGCGCGCCCTCCGGGATGGCATAGGGAAACGCCTCGGAAAGCGACGAGAGCGTGTTGACATCGATGGCGCTGTAAAAGCTGTCCGTGTCCGAGACCCATCCGGCAAATGCGCACGTTCCCGGTGCGCAGAGCTCCGCCGCGAGTGCCTCCAGCCTTTCGCGCTCCTCGCCGTCGCCCGCGATCACGAGCCGGATGGACGGGCATTTTTCCTGGGCGATGGAAAATGCGCGGATGAGCATCCCGATGTCCTTCACCGGCGAAAGCCGCGCCGCGATGCCGAAAACGACGCTGTCCTGTTCCAGCCGAATTCCGACGCTTCTGAGATATTCCTCCCGCGTCATGCGCGGTGTGACCGGCGTAAAATCGACGCCATTGTAGATGGAGAACATCGTCTGCGGGTCAAACCCACGCGTGATGAGCATCTGCGCCACCGCGTCGGACACGCCGATGTGATAGTCAAACAGACGCAGCGCGATCGTGTTGATCGTGCCGTAGGTGATGCGGTGCAGCGGTCTTCCGAGATAGTCGAGCCGGTAGTCGCTGTGGACGGTCGTGACGATCGGGACGCGGATTTTCCGCCGCAAGATCGCGCCCATCATATTCGCGCGCGCGCCGTGGCAGTGCAGAAGCTCAAAGCCCTCGCCGGAGACCATCTCGCTCAGCCGCCGGACCGCCTCCGGCACGCCGCAGTCCATGACAAGCGTGTCGATGCCCATTTCCCGCGCTTCGTCCGCAAACGCGCCGTCTGTAAAGCAGACCAGGCGCACCATCTGCGTTTTTCCCAGCCCGTGGAGCAGCGAAAGCACGTGCGTCTTTGCGCCGCCGACGTCTCCTCCCGAGATCAAATGCATGATTTTCATAGAATGCTCCTCTTTTGAGAAGGTTAGACTTGTTTCCTGCGCGCAAATCGGCTAGAATAGCCATGTTCGCCGCGGTGCTATTATAGTATAAACTTCCGCGGGAATCAATGAAAAATGCCAATCAAGGAGGCTCCTATGAAATTTATCGATGAAAAGGGCAGATTATTCGGGAAGATCAACCTGATCGATCTGCTTGTGATCCTTCTGGTGCTTGCCGTGCTCCTCGCCGTTCTGTGGAAGACCGTCGGCAAGCGCGCGTCCGAAAACGCCGCCGCGCAGTCCATCCGCGCGGAATATACCGTCCTCTGCGCCGAAACGCCGAAGGAGATCTGTGCCTACGCCGAAAATCAGGTGGGCGAAAAGCTCCTGAACAACGCCGTCTTCCTCGATGCGACCATCACGAGCTGCGTGGCGGAGCCGGTCGACGCAGAAAACCCTGACAAGGGCTATAACCTCTACATCACCATCGACGCTCAAGCGACGACGCAGAATAATGTCTTCAAGGTCTCGAGCCAGGAGATCCGCGTCGGCTATGAATACAACGTCAAAACGCCGTATTTCGAGCTTCCGGGCGTGATCTGCGATCTGGAGGTCCGCTATGAGTAAGCTGCTCTCCGGCAGCTGGGTCTGGGCGCTGCTGACGCGCATTGCCGCATGGCTCCGCCGCGTCGGAAGCGGCAGTGCGATCGGCGCGGCGCTCACGCGCGGATGGCGGGCAAGCGCACTTTCCCGCTGGCTCCACAACCGGCTCGACGCGCCCGACCGTATGGTCCGCACGTCCGGCTGTACGCGCCTGATGCAGAAAATCAACAACTGGCTTTCCCATCGAAAAGCGCTCAAAACCGCGGGGAATGCTTCATTTTTGCATCATTTTTTCGCAGCTGTTGCACGCTGCGGGCGGGAAAGCCGCCTGCTTGGTCCGCTCTTCCGGCGCGGCGTCACGGGGCTGGTCCTTGCGCTGCTCGGCGTCTATGTCCTGATCGACTATGCGCTGCGCACGCTTCTGACGGTCCCGGTCCTGTCCTCCGTGTGGGACGAGCTGCTGATGCTCTTCGCGCTCTTCTGGAGCGTCTGGGAGCGGATGGGGCGCGAAAAGCCGATGCGCGTCCGCTGTAATCCGATGGACCTGCCGGTCCTTGCGTTTTTCTGCATCGGTTTTGTGCTGATGTGTCTGGTCGGCGCGTATCCGTCCATCCAGCTTGACGGCTACCGCGCAACGGTCCAGTATATGCTCTGGTTCTTCCTGACGACGCGCCTGCTGCGCGACGAGCGTGATGTGACATGGGTCTACGGCATCCTCTGTACGGTCGCGTTCGGCGTGGCGCTGCATGGTATCTATCAGTATATCATCGGCGTCCCGATGCCCTCGCACTGGATGAGCAAGGCGGAGACCTCCGTGCGCACGCGCGTGTTCTCGATCTTCGGAAGCCCGAACATCATGGGCGATTTTATGGTCCTGTTCGTCCCGATGACCGCCGCCATCGCGTATTACACGAAAAAAGCGCCCCTCAAGGCGCTCGCGTGGCTCGCGACGATCGTGATGTGCTTCGCCTGCCTGTTCACCATGTCGCGCGGCGCGTGGGTCGGGATGGCGATCGCCATCGTGCTGTTCATCCTGCTCGTCGACCGGAGACTGTTCTGGCTCCTGCTCGCGGCGGGCGCGCTTTTGATGTTCGTGCCGTTCGTCCGCACGCGCATCGGCTTTTTGTTCACGGATGAATTTGTCGCTGCCAGCAACAACGGTGGGCGCAGCGAGCGCTGGGCGACCGGGCTTGCGCTTCTGAATGGTTCGAATCCCCTGCTCGGCTACGGGCTTGGAATGTTCGGCGGCGCGATCGCCATGCAGACGCAGATCATGGACTGGATCGAGTATTTCTACATGGACAATTACTATCTGAAGATCCTTGTGGAAATGGGCTATGTCGGGCTTGCGTTCTTTGCTCTGCTGATGCTCTCGCTCGTCTTGACCGGCAGCCGCGTCCTGCACCGCTCTCGCCCGCGAAAGCGCCCCATGGAGGGCGCGCTCTATCCGCTCTGCGCAGGGATGTTCTCGGGGCTTTGCGGCGTGCTGGCGCACTGCTTCTTTGAAAACATTTTTGAGCAGCCGTATATGATGGTCTATTTCTGGGTCATCGCGGCGATGCTCGTCTGGTGCGGCTTTTTGCAAGACCGTAAGGAGGCGGAGGCATGAACCTTCAGACGCGCCTTCTGGCACAGCTCGCCATCGACTACAATACCACGCCCGAGGCGCTTTCCGGCACGGAAAATCTCTTTACGCGAAATGCACCGGACCTGCGCAAGCGCGTCTATCTGAACCGAGACGCAGGTCCGCTGCACGTGCTGTGCCTCGGGAGCATCGCCGTGCTGCGCTGCGGCAGCGACGCGCTTCTGGAGGCGCTGCGGGCAAAATACGCAAATTTTAACGCGGCGTGGTTTCTCTCCATCCGCAATCTGAACGAGCTGAACGAACTGCTTTTCCCCTTCGGCGCGCGCGTCGTGCACCATCAGCTCTATTTTCTCCCCACAGGACGCTTCCCCGCGCCGCGCCCGGAGCTCTCGCTTCGATGGTACGAGGAAGACACGCTGGAACGCGTCCGCGGTGATGCACGCTTTCAGGAGGCGCTCAGCTTTGCGCCGGATATGCCCGATATGCTGGCTGTCACGGCAGAGTCGGGCGATGAAATACTCGGCATGGCGGGCGCGAGCTGCGATGCCGAGCGCTTCTGGCAGATCGGCATCAACGTCATCCCGTCTGCGCGCCGCCGCGGCATTGCCTCCGCACTGACCGCCGCGCTGACAAAGGAGCTGCTGGCGCGGGATGTGCTGCCCTTCTACGGCACCGCGCCGTCGCATATTTTCTCACAGCGCACCGCTCTGAACGCGGGCTTTCTGCCCGCATGGACCGAGCTGCGCGCAGAACCGCTCAATACCGAACCGCTCATAAAGGAGGAATGACCATGCCGCAGCCTGTACTGCTCACCTATCACGTTCCCGCCAAGCGCGCGGCGAAGCTCCGCGTGATCGCCATGCGCATGGGCGTGCGCGTCAAAGCCGTCGAAAAGTGGGAATATCTGAACCCGATCGGCAGCTTCACCGGCGACTGTGGGAGCTTTGAAAGCTTCTATGACGGAGAGGGCTTTTCCGAGGAAATGCTCGTCATGGCGCACTTCCCACAGTCGGTCTTCAGCCGCTTTTTGCAGGAGCTGCGCACGGCAAGGCTTCTGTTCCCGCTGAAATGCGTCCTCACGGACACGAATAAGGGCTGGAGCTCGATGGAGCTTTACGAGCAGCTTTGCGCGGAGCGCGACGCCGCGCTCCGCGGCGAGCAGCTTCATGAATAAAGACGGGCGCAAGCCGCGCCGATGCGCCGGAGGCGCAATTTTGTCACCCCAAAGTGGTGGCACCTTATACGCGCACGGAGTGCGCGGGGCGCGCTTCAGCCTGTTTGCAAAGACCTGTAGGGGCGGACGACTCTGTCCGCCCTCTTTTTCGCGCACGGAGTGCGCGAGGCGGCTA
>CAKTVN010000079.1 GCA_934623545.1 uncultured Oscillospiraceae bacterium | reverse complement strand
AAAAGCTTGAAATATCGCGCAGCCGCCAGCGACATAGAAGCGCCGCGGATGCGGCACACCCCTTGCGGGTGCACAAAGGATTCCTTCACTTTTCAAATCTTGCCTTGACGAAAAATCTCTCGCCGTCCGCTCCTGTGAATTGAATCAGAGCTTCCTTGAAAGCGAACAACGATATAACGAATCGTCTTGATATAAAGAAACGCGATCGGATAAAATATCCCAGTCGGCTGCCCGGACGCCGGGCTGCGGACTGAGGTATTTTAGAAGGTAAATCAATTAAAAGGAGAGAGGATCATGAAAGTACGAAAAAGAAAGCCGGATGCCGCGGCACTCAACTCCCGGTTGATTCGGCGTCCGATCCAGCACTGGTGCTGGCTGTTCCTGCTGCCGACGTTTGCAGCGTTCTGTGTGGGCTTCCTGTACCCATTCCTGAAGGGCTTCTTCCTGTCGTTCTGCAAGTTCAAGACGACGACGAAGTGGACCTGGATCGGGCTGAAAAACTACATGACGATCTTCCAGGACGAGGGCTTTTTGCACGCGTTCTGGTTCACGGCGCTGTTTGCCATCGTGTCGCTGACGATCATCAACATCCTTGCCTTCGCGGTGGCGTATGCGCTGACGCGCGGCATCAAGGGCTCGAACCTGTTCCGGACGGTGTTCTTCATGCCGAACCTCATCGGCGGCATCGTGCTGGGCTATATCTGGCTGATGATCTTTGATGGCATCCTCAGCCACTACAATACTGCGGTCGTGCTGAACAGCAAGTTCGGCTTCTGGGGGCTCATCATCCTGCTCTGCTGGCAGCAGATCGGATACATGATGATCATCTACATCGCGGGACTCCAATCCATCCCAGAGGATATGATGGAGGCGGCGAAGATCGACGGCGCGAGCGGCTGGAAATCGCTGTGGCACATCACCATCCCGAACGTCATGCCGTCCATCACGATCTGCACGTTCCTGTCGCTGACCAACGGCTTCAAGCTTTATGACCAGAACCTTGCGCTGACCGGCGGCGAGCCGTATGTCCAGCTGGCGGACGGCAACGTCATCAAGACGACGGAAATGCTCGCGCTCAACATTGTCTCGTCCAACACGAGCAATACCAAGGGACCCGGACAGGCGAAGGCGGTCGTGTTCTTCATCCTGGTCGGCATCATCGGCATTGCGCAGCTCATCGCGACCAGAAAGAAGGAGGTGCAGCAGTAATGGCTAAGACAAAGGTCTCCTCCTTCCACGCCGAAAAGCGTGCGAACAACATTCTGACGGCGTTTTTCGTGCTGCTGTCCATCGCATATCTCTATCCGATCTTCATTGTGCTGGTGAACTCCTTCAAGTCCAACGCAGCCATCAACACCGACACCTTCTCCCTGCCGAACGCGAATACCTTCATGGGCTTCCAGAACTATATCAAGGGCATGACCTTCGGCAACTATCCCTTCTACCGGTCGGTGGAATACAGCGTGGTCATCACGGTCCTGTCCGTGGCGCTCATTCTGCTGTGTACGTCGATGGCGGCATGGTACATTTCCCGCGTGGGAAGCACCCTCTGCAAGATCGCGTATTTCATGTTCGTGTTCTCCATGATCGTTCCGTTCCAGATGGTCATGTTCACGCTGTCGAAGACGGCGGACACGCTCAAGCTCAACACGCCGTGGACCATCCCGGTCATCTATCTGGGCTTCGGCGCGGGTCTGGCTGTGTTCATGTTCTCGGGCTTTGTCAAATCGATCCCGCTTGAGATCGAAGAGGCGGCGGCGATCGACGGCTGCGGTCCGGTCAAGACATATTTCTCCGTCGTGCTGCCGATGCTCAAGCCGACGCTCGTCTCGGTCGGCGTGCTGGAGATCATGTGGGTCTGGAACGACTATCTGCTGCCGTATCTGGTCCTCGACCGGACGCAGTATATGACCATCCCCATCCACATCCAGTATCTCAAGGGCAGCTACGGAACGGTCGACATGGGCGCAACGATGGCGCTGATCCTGCTTGCCATCGTCCCGGTCGTCGTGTTCTACCTCTCCTGCCAGAAATATATCATCAAGGGTGTTGCCGCGGGCGCGGTGAAGGGTTAAAATAAGAAAGCTCTGATCCTATCGGCAAGAGCGGATGGCGAGAGATTTCTCGTCAAGGCAAGGCTTGGAAAACAAAGGGATACTTTGTGCACCCGCAAGGGGTGTGCCGCATCCGCAGCGCTTCTTTGCCGCTGGCGGCTGCGCGATATTTCAAGTTTTTCAAACCGCAGGATCGGCGGAAAAGATCCGCCAGCCGCCGCAGACGATGGGTTCAGAGGTTCCTCAAGTCGCAAGACGATATTTCCCGGAGGCGACCTCTATGACGATCAAAGACCTTGCAAAAGAGACCGGCTACTCGGTCGGTACCATTTCGCGCGTGCTCAACGACCAGCCGAACGTGAGCGAGAAGGCGCGCAAAGCCATCCTCGCCATTGTGAACGAGCGCGGCTTTCAGCTCAATGCGAATGCCAAGACGCTCAAGCAGCAGCGCAGCAACTGCATTGCCGCCGTGGTCAAGGGCACATCGAATGAGATGTTCGCGTCGCTCGTCGAGCGGCTTCAGGCACTGTTTGCCGCGACGGCGCATCCGCTGATCGTGGACTTCATCGATGAGGACGACAACGAGGTGCGCCGCGCCGTGCAGCTCTGTCTCGAGCGAAAGCCGATGGGACTGATGATTCTGGGCGCGTCCAACCGCAATTTCGAGCAGGATTTTGAGAAGATCCATATCCCGGTGGTCGTCGTCTCGAACGACGCCTCCGGGCTGGGCTTTGCGAATCTCTCCAGCGTCACAACGGACGACTGCCGGGGCGCGGCGTGCGCGGTGGAATACCTGCTGAAGGCGGGGCACCGCAGCATCGCGGTTCTCGGCGGCGACCGGAGCCTTTCCGACACCAGCGCGCTGCGCTATGAGGGGTGCCTTGAGGCGTTCCGGCGCTGCGGAATGGCGTTTGACGAGCCGCGGTATTATCACACCGGGCGCTACAGCTATCGCTTCGGTTATGTCGGGATGCAGAAGGTGCTCCAGCAGACGCCGGAGGTGACGGCGGTCTTTGCGATGGCGGACGTCATCGCCATCGGCGCGATCCGTGCGGCGCACGATGCCGGGCTGCGCGTGCCGGAGGATATCTCGGTCATCGGCTACGACGGTCTGACCATCGGAGACTTCTATTGCCCCCGGCTCTCGACGATCTCGCAGTCGCTCGACCGGATGGCGCAGCGCAGCTTTGAAATTCTGATGGCGTGCGTAGAGGAAGGCGCGCCGGCGAAGCATATTACCGTTCCGTTCACGCTTTCCTGCAAGCAAAGTGTACGAAATCTCCTGAAAGAGTGAAAAAACATGAATAGAAGCAGTGGTATCCTTTTGCATATCTCCTCTCTGCCGTCGCCGTATGGCATTGGAAACCTTGGCAGAGAAGCGTATGCGTTTGTGGATTTTTTGAAGGAAGCAAAGCAGAAATACTGGCAGATCCTGCCGATCTGTCCGCCGGGCTACGGCGATTCGCCGTATCAGGCGTTCTCGACCTTTGCGGGCAATCCGTATTTCATCGACCCGGACGCGCTGATCGAGCACGGATGGCTCACAAAGAGCGACACGGAGGAGTTCCGGTGGTCGCAGCGCGACGATCAGGTCGATTTCAAGACCATGTATGACTGCCGCGCGCAGCTTCTGCATACGGCGTTCTGCCGGTTCCGGCATGACCCGCCCGCGGACTTCGCGACCTATGTGGAGCGCGAGGGCTGGTGGCTGCGTGAGTACGCGCTGTTTATGGCGGTCAAGGGACACTTTGGCGACGGTCCGTGGACCGAGTGGCCGCTGGACATCCGCCTGCACCAGCCCGAGGCGATGCAGACCTACGCCGAGCGCCTGCACGACGACGTGGAGTATCAGTACTTCCTGCAATATGTCTTCAGCAGCCAGTGGAACGCGCTGCGCGCCTATGCGCATGAGCAGGGCATCCGCATCATCGGCGATGTGCCGATCTATGTGCCGCTGGATTCCGCCGATGTCTGGGCGAATCCGGAGAATTTCCAGCTGACGCGCACGCGCCGTCCGCGCTGCGTGGCGGGCTGTCCGCCCGACGGCTTCAGCAGCACCGGGCAGTATTGGGGCAATCCCATCTACGACTGGGACAAGATGGAGCGCGACGGCTACGACTGGTGGCTGCGCCGCATCGGTGCGGCGGGGCGCGCGTTTGACGTTGTGCGCATCGACCACTTCCGCGGGCTGTCCAGCTACTGGTGCATCCCCGCCGGCAACCGCACCGCGCGCTGCGGCAAGTGGGTCGAGGGACCGGGCATCAAGCTCGTTCACGCGATCAAGGAGGCATATCCCGACATCGATTTCATCGCGGAGGACCTCGGCTTCCTGACGCCGGAGGTCCGGCAGCTGGTCGACGAATCCGGCTTCCCGGGCATGAAGGTGCTGGAATTTGCGTTTGATCCGCGCGAGCCGAGCAACTATCTCCCGCACAATTATGACCGCAACTGCATTTGCTATACCGGGACGCATGACAACGAGACGCTCTACCAGTGGGTGGCGGGGCTCTCGGCAGAGAGCGACGCCTATGCGCGTGAGTATCTTGGCGTCGGACCCGAGGACGATCTGGCGCAGGCGATCATCCACGCCGGAATGGAGTCAAAGGCGGACCTTTTCGTCGCGCAGATGCAGGACTATCTGCGCCTCGGCGCTGAGGCGCGCATGAACGAGCCCGGCACGCTGAAGGTCGAAAACTGGCGCTGGCGCATGACGCGCGAGCAGCTGACGCCGTCGCTGGCAGAGGAAATTGCAGACTTGACAATTACTGCCGGACGCGTATAATGTCCAAGTAAAAAGCCGAAACTGTTCTGTGGCGCTGGGCGCGCCGCGGACAGCTGGCACGGCTTTGCGCGGCGGCGTGTACGTCGCGCAAAGCACTCTGCGCGAAGCGAGTGTGGAATTTGTGCGCCAAAGCGCACAAATTATGCGCGCAGCATCACGCAGCCTTTTCAAACGCGATGGCAGCGAAGCGGATCGCGTTTGAGAGCTTGTCAAAAAGACTTTTTGACAAGCTCAAGCGATACCCGTGCGATCACGGGTATCGTTTTTCGTAAACCCGAACCCGCATGAAGGAGGGCAATCAATGAGTTATCATGTAAAGAGGATCGTTCAGCAGACGGAGGCAATGCTCAAGCTGCGGCACGACGAGACGCTTCAGGAGACCACGCCGGAGCGCCTGCACGAGTGCCTTGGACTGGTCCTGATGATGGAGTGCAACGAGCACTGGACCGAGACCAAGCAGCGTCAGGCGGAGGGCCGCCGCGCGTTTTATTTCTCGGCGGAGTATCTGGTCGGACGGCTGGTGTTCAGCAATCTGCTGAACATGGGCATTCTGGATGAGGTCAGGAAGGCGTTCCTGGAAAAGGGCGTCGACATCGGCTGCATGGAGGAAATTGAGGACGCCGCGCTCGGCAACGGCGGTCTCGGGCGGCTTGCCGCGTGCTTTTTGGACAGCGCGGCGACCTGCGATCTGCCGCTGACCGGCTATGGACTACGTTATCGCTTCGGTCTGTTCAAGCAGTCGTTTGTGCATGGCAGACAGTGTGAAAGTGCCGACGACTGGACCAAATACGGCGACCCGTGGAGCCACCGGCGCGACAAGCTCGCCGTCAAGGTGCGCTTTGCGGACCAGACGGTCATCGCCGTTCCATACGATATGCCGGTCATCGGCTACGGCACCAATACGATCGATACGCTCCGCCTGTGGCAGTGCGAGGCGGAGAAGGAGCTGGATTTTGACGCCTTCAACGCGCAGGACTACGCAAAGGCGCTGGAAAAGAAGAACAAGGCGGAGGATATCACCCGCGTGCTGTACCCCAACGACTCCACCTGGGAGGGCAAGC
Organism: uncultured Oscillospiraceae bacterium; assembly: GCA_934623545.1. GTDB lineage: Bacteria > Bacillota > Clostridia > Oscillospirales > Oscillospiraceae > CAG-170. The sequence goes on along the minus strand of CAKTVN010000079.1, from coordinate 1,358 downwards.
GCCTGCGCATCAAGCAGCAGTATGTTCTGTCCAGTGCGTCGCTTCAGGATATCCTGCGTGATTTCCGCGCTGCGCACGGCAGTGATTTCTACCGGCTGCATGAGTTTACAGCGATCCAGCTCAACGACACGCACCCAGCTATGTCCATCCCGGAGCTCATCCGGCTGCTGATGCTGGAGGGCATGGACTTTGAGGCGGCGTTTGAGGTCGCGTCCCATGTCTTTGCCTATACGAACCATACCGTCATGGTCGAGGCGCTGGAGAAGTGGGACATGGAGCTGCTGCGCTCGGTCGTGCCGGATATCTGCGATGTGATCGAAAAGATCGACGCACGGCTGAAAAAGCAGTTCCCGGATTCCGGGCTCTATATCATCAAGGACGGCAGCGCCAACATGGCGAATATGTCCGTTTACGTCTCCACGGCGGTCAACGGCGTGGCGCGTATCCACACAGAGATCCTGAAAAACGACCTGTTCAAGGACTGGTACGCCGTCTTCCCCGAGCGCTTCCAGAACAAGACGAACGGCATCACACCGCGCCGCTGGCTGGGGCTGAGCAACCCCGAGCTCTGCGGGCTGATCGAAAGCAAGATCGCAGGCGGCTTCCTGACGGAGCTCGACCGGCTGGAGGATCTCAAGCCCGCGATCGACGACATGACCATCAAGCAGTTCAACGCCATCAAGCTGGAAAAGAAGAAGCAGCTGTGCAAGGTCATCGCCGAGCACGAGGGCGTGCAGCTGGACCCGACCTTCCTGTTCGACGTGCAGGTCAAGCGCCTGCATGAGTACAAGCGCCAGCTGATGAACGCGCTGTCCGTGATGGACATCTACTTCGGACTCAAGGACAGCACCATCCGCGACTTTACGCCGACGGTCTGCATCTTCGGCGCGAAGGCGGCGCCCGGCTATCGCCGCGCGAAGGCGATCATCTGCTATATCAACCGCATCGCGGAGCTCATCAACAACGACTCGGATGTGCAGGACCGGCTCAAGGTCGTGTTCGTGCAGAACTACAACTGCTCCTATGCCGAGCATATCATTCCGGCAGCGGACGTTTCCGAGCAGATCTCGCCTGCCGGGACGGAAGCCTCCGGCACCGGCAACATGAAGCTGATGCTCAACGGTGCAGTCACGCTCGGCACGATGGACGGCGCGAACGTTGAGATCGTCGAGCAGGCGGGGCTGGAGAACAACTATATCTTCGGCGCGAAGGTCGACGAGCTGAACGCCATCCGCGAGACCTACCGCGCGCGGGATATCTATGAGCGCAGCCCGCGCATCCGCCGCGTGGTCGATACGCTGATCGACGGAACGGTCGAGACGGATTCGGAGCAGAAGGAGCTTTATACCTCGCTGCTG
>CAKTVN010000078.1 GCA_934623545.1 uncultured Oscillospiraceae bacterium | reverse complement strand
CGAAATCCCCCTTTGGCGTTTTCTTTTTACCGCCAGCGGCTTTTTCTTTGCCGCGCAAAGAAAAAGGGGCTGAAACGCCTCCCGCATCCTCCGGATGCGGTGCCCTCCGCGCCTTCGGCGCGGCATTGCGCCCTTGCGGGCGCAAAAGAGGTGTCACCCCTTTCGGGGTGACGAAAATCACGATTTGGGTTGAAAGGGAATCACCTTCCCTTTCTCTTTCTTTTTCAGCGGATGCTTATTGCCCTTTTCGTCGACGATATAGGTATTATCAAGATGCGAGCAGAGCGCCTGCTTGACGGAGTCGATATACTCCCGGCGGAGCGTGTCGCGCTCGGAAAGCTCCTCCTCCGTGAGCCCCTCCGCCTTTGCCTTGCGGGCAAGCTCGTTGATGCGGTCGATCTTTTCCTGCTTCATATGCTTCACACAAACCGGCTGATGAGAATGCCGGTCCTTCCTTTCTTGGTTATTCCAGAGATCTCCTCCAGACGGATCTTTCCGAGCCCGCGGACGGAGATCACATCGCCCTCGGCGACGGGCTTGTCGGGCTTGATGCAGGGGAGATGGTTGAGCTCCGCTTTGCCGCTTTCAATATATCCGCACGCCTTGCCCCGGCTGAGCCCGAAGCCGGAGGAAAGCACGCTGTCCAGCCGCAGAGAGGAGACCGTGTCCCGGATGGATTTGATCTGCGCCTGCGGCGCGCACACCTCCCCGAGCGGCAGCTCGCGCAGCGTCAGTCTGGCTCTGCCCGCCGAGGAGAGATTTTGCAGCACATACGGCAGAATTTCACGTGTGACCAGAAAGTCGCACTGCCCCTCGGAGACGAAAATGTCGCCCACGGTCTCGCGCTTGATGCCCGCGCCCATGAGCGCACCGAGAAAATCGCGGTGCGACAGCCGGTCCTGCGCAAAAAACTCCGCGCGGACCGCCACGCACGGACCGTCCTCAGAGGAAAGCCAGTCCTCGTCCAGATATTCCGGCAGCCAGCAGCACATCCGGCGCTCCGCGTCCGGCGTCCCGCCGAAGAAATGAAGCTCCGTCCCGCGCAGAAGCTGCTCGGTCAGCACCTGCTCGTGCGGGGAGAGGAAGCTCGAGCAGCCGGGAATACCGCGCTGCTCGGCGAGCGAGATGCGGTCATAGACGCGCGCAAGCAGCATCGCCTCGTCCTTGCTCTGTGCGAGCTTTTCGATCTTTTCCCGTTTTTCCATTGCGAGCCTCCGTTTCTGACGCCGGTTTCAAAAATCATTATACTACGTCTTTTCCAAAAGGTAAAGATGACTTGAGAAACCGCTGCATTTCCGGTATACTGTTTCTGAATAAACGCGAATTGAGGCGGAGCTATGAAGGTACTCATCATCGGCGGCGGCGCGAGCGGTATGGCTGCGGCGCTCTCCGCCGCGCAGGATCAAAGCAACAGCGTCGTGCTGCTGGAGCGGCAGGCGCGCGTCGGGCGAAAGCTCCTCGCGACCGGAAACGGACGCTGCAATCTGACGAACCGCGACTTAAGCGAGGCGCATTATCACGGCGCGCAGCCGCGCTTTGCCCGCCCAGCGCTCGATCGGATGGATGTGGAAAAAACGCTCGCGGCGTTCCGCACGCTTGGGCTCGTGACGGTGACGGAGCCGTCCGGGCGGGTCTATCCGCTGTCCGATCAGGCGAACAGCGTCGTGGATGTGCTGCGCTTTGCACTGGAAGCGGCGGGGGTACAGGTCGTCTGCGGCTGCGAGGTCTGCGAGGTCAGGAAAAAGGCGCGGGGCTATCAGGCGCGCGCTGTGAGCGGCGAGACCTATTTTGGAGACCGGCTGATCGTCGCGGCAGGCGGCTGCGCCGGGCGGAAGCTCGGCGGGACGGAGAGCGGATATGCGCTGCTCAAAATGCTGGGGCACGACTGCACGGCGCTTGCGCCGAGTCTGGTCCAGCTGCGCACTGAAACGGATTTTGTCCGCGCCCTCAAGGGCGTGCGCGCGGATGCAACCTTGACGCTCAAGCTGAATGGGCACACCGCCGCCGCGTCAGAGGGTGAGCTTCAGTTTACGGAGTTCGGCGTCAGCGGACCGGCGGCGTTTGAGCTCTCGCGCGCGGTCTCGACCGCGGAAGGAGAGAAAACGCTGCTGATCGACTTCTGCCGGGGCATCCCGGTGGAGGAGCTGACAGAGCTGCTGACGGCGCGCTGCGCCCGCTTCCCGGCGCTTCCGGCGGAGGAGCTTCTGACCGGTATCTTGCAGTCGCGCCTCGGGAAAATGCTCGTCCGGCGCGCGGAGCTGACCGCCTCCGCCGCGCTCTCGACGCTCGACGCGGCGCAGCTGCGGCGCGTCGCGAGGCTGGTCAAATGCTGCGCGCTGCGTGTAAACGGCGTCATGGGGATGGATCAGGCGCAGGTGACGGCAGGCGGGATCTGCACGGCGCAGTTCCGCGCCGATACGCTGGAAAGCCGCGTTGCGCCGGGCGTGTTCGCCTGCGGCGAGGTACTGGACATCGATGGCGACTGCGGCGGCTACAATTTGCAATGGGCGTGGTCCTCCGGCTATGTCGCCGGAAAACTCGGAAATACAGGAGAAACGATATGATACGGATTCGGGACATCTCCCTGACGCCCGATCAGGGCAGCGCGGAGCTGGTCCGCGCCGCGGCGCGCCAGCTGCGCATCCGGGAGACGGAGATCAAGCAGCTGGACATCCGCAAGCGCTCCGTCGACGCGCGGAAGAAGAACGATGTGCGCATCATCTATACGGTCGACGTGCTGGTCAAGGGGCGGGAGGATAAGATACTCAAAATGGCACACTGCGCCAAGGCTTCCGTCGCGGCGGACCCGGTCTACCGCGTGCCGCAGCCCGCGCGGCTGCCGGAGAAGCGCCCGGTCGTCATCGGCTTCGGACCGGCAGGGATGTTTGCGGCGCTGGTGCTCGCGATGGCGGGGCTGCGCCCGCTCGTGCTCGAGCGCGGGCTGGACGCTGCGGCGCGGAAGCGGAAGGTCGAAGCTTTCTGGGCGGGCGGCGCGCTGGACCCGGAGTGCAACGTTCAGTTTGGCGAGGGCGGCGCGGGCACGTTTTCCGACGGAAAGCTCAACACCGGCACAAAGAACGAACGCATCGGCTGGGTGCTGGAGCAGTTTGCCGAGGCGGGCGCGGGAGCGGAAATTCTGTTTGACGCAAAGCCGCACATTGGCACGGACGTGCTGGTGACGGTCGTCCAGAATCTGCGCGAGAAAATTCTGCATTACGGCGGCGAGGTCCATTTCGGGACGAAGCTGACGGAGCTGGTCACGGAAAACGGACGCGTCACGGCGGTCAGGGCGGTGCAGGACGGTGCGGAGCGCACGTTTGCGTGCGGCGGCGTGCTGCTCGCCATCGGGCACAGCGCGCGCGATACCTTTGAGATGCTGCACGCAGCCGAAATCCCGATGGAGCCGAAGCCGTTTTCGATGGGCGTGCGCATCGAGCATCCGCAGCGCATGGTGGATGAGAGCCAGTACGGCGCGTTTGCCGGGCATCCGAACCTTCCGGCGGCGGATTATAAGCTCAACGTGCATCTGCCGGACGGCGGCTCGGCGTACACCTTCTGTATGTGCCCGGGCGGGAGCGTCGTCGCCTCCGCGTCCGAGCCGGGCGGCGTGGTCACGAACGGCATGAGCAACGCCGCGCGAGACGGCGAAAACGCGAACGCCGCGCTGCTGGTGACGCTGAATCCGGAGGATTTCCCGGAGCCGGGCGTCCTCGGCGGGATGTACTGGCAGCGTGCGCTGGAGCAGGCGGCATTTCGCGCGGGCGGGGAGGACTATCACGCCCCGGCGCAGCGCGTGGGGGACTTCCTTGCTCGCCGCGTGTCGAACGGACCCGGCGCGGTCGCGCCGAGCTACCGCCCCGGCGTGACCTGGTGCGAGCTGCACGACGTTTTGCCGGAGCGCATCACGTCGGTGCTGGAGCAGGCGCTGCCGGAGCTGGACAAGCGCCTGCATGGCTTCGCATTACCGGACGCGGTCATGACCGCGCCTGAGACCCGAAGCTCCTCGCCGGTGCGCATCGTGCGCGGCGCGGACCGCCAGTCGGCGCTTCGCGGGCTGTATCCCTGCGGCGAGGGCGCGGGCTACGCAGGCGGGATCATGTCCGCCGCGGTGGACGGAATGCTCTCGGCGGAAGCGTATATTGATGAAGCAATAAGTAAAAGTGAAGAGTGAATAAGTGAGGAATCGGCGATGTTCATAAGAACATCGCCGATATTTTTATTTAACCACGTCGAATCCAAACATCAAATTCTAATACTATTTTCTGATTAAATTCTTTAATCAGAAAGGTTCCGCCTTTGGCGAAACCGATTCCGTGATTTTGATAAAATCACGGAATCTCGTCTCATAATGATCTTCATATTAAAAACTTCCATTCCATGAATGAAAGTTTTTAATTGAATATCAGTATAAAAACAAGCCCGCGATCCAGCGAAGCGATCGTGGGGTTGAACGAAGAAAGACCTTTGCTGTCGAGGCAGGCGCGCCCCGCGTGGCTGCCTGACATCCAAAGGTCATTTCTGAGCGGTGTCGGCTCCGCCGACGAATTGAAATCGTGCCGCTGCGCGGCACACCAGATAATCCAAAACCTCGTAGAGTTCCGCCGCGCACGGCTCTACGAGCCAATCGGTTCCCCTTCGCGGCATAGCCGCTTCAGCCTACGCTAAAAAAGTGCCACCGGCACTTTTTTTGAACGCTGCGGTGTCGGATAAAACTCCTTACGTGCCGCAAAACCAAATGTGAATCCAGCGCAGCGATTCACATTTGGAGAGGAGAAACAACGAAACGGATGAGCTTTCGCGCTTGCGCGGAAGCGAGGGATGTGCAGTTTGTTTCGACGAAGCGGCACGCAATCTTTTTCAAACGCGATGGCAGCGCAGCGAATCGCGTTTGAGCGCGAAAGCGCGTTGTCAGAATCGGTCGTTGCCTCATACAATGGACTGGGATGGATATATCCCAACGACTGCTGTTGCTTTGAGGTGAAAACGATGCTGACAGTCGCAAAATTCGGCGGCTCGTCGCTGGCGGACGCGGAGCGCTTCCTGCGGGTGCGGGAAATCGTGCGCTCCGACATTTCGCGGCGTGTCGTTGTGGTCTCCGCTGCCGGAAAACGCCATCCGGGCGACCACAAGATCACAGATCTGCTGTATCTATGCCATGCGCATTTGCAATATAAGATTTCCTGCTGGGACCTCTGGCGCAGGATCGCCGCGCGCTACATCGACATCCGCAACGGCTGCGGGCTGAAGCTGCCGGTCGAGGAGGAGCTGGACGCGATCTACGCCTCGCTCACACCGGAGACCGGGCTGGACGCGCTGGTCTCGCGCGGGGAGTATCTTTCCGCGAAGCTGATGGCGGAGCTGCTGGACTATCAGTTTGTGGACGCGGCGGATTGGCTGCGCTTTGACTGCGCGGGAAATGTTTTGTACGCGGAGAGCTACGCGGCGCTTCAGTCGCTCGCGGATGGGCGGAAGATCGTCACGCCGGGGTTTTACGGGAGGCTCCCGAGCGGCGCGATCCGGACCTTCTCGCGCGGCGGCTCGGACGTGACCGGGAGCCTTGCCGCGGCGGCGCTTCATGCGGACGTCTGCGAGAACTGGACGGATGTGCCGGGCATTCTGGCGGCGGACCCGTCGATCGTTGAGCGCCCGGAGCCGATCGCGTATCTGAGCTATGAGGAGCTTCAGGCGCTTTCGACGGTCGGGATGCAGGTATTGCATGAGTCGGCGGTGCTGCCGCTGCGGCAGCGGCAAATTCCGCTGCAGATCCGCTCGACGCTGCGCCCGGAGCTTCCGGGCACGCGCATCGGACCGCTTCCGGCGGCGGATGCGCCGCAGGCGGAGCTTGTCGGCTTTGCGGGGCGGCGCGGGCTTGCGATGCTGCGCGCCGAGCGCGCCGGTCTGGAGCAGGCACCGGAGCTTTTGCGCGACGCGCTGGCGGCGCTGGGGCAGAAGGGGCTGAAAATTTTCCATGTCGCCTGCGGGCTGGAGCAGCTCACGGTGCTGGCCTATTCGCCGGACGGCTCGGACGCGCTGCACGCGGCGGCGGAGCTGCTCCGGCAAACCGCCGCGCCGGAGGGCGTGAAGGTGCGGGAGAATCTCGGTGTGCTTGCCGCGCTCCACCGGGGTGCGGAGGCGACCTCGCGACTCGTCTCGGCGATCCAGAACGCCGGTGTGCCGATCCACCATATGGCGGAGGCGGCGCCGTGTTTGCTGATGGTCGTCAACGACAGCCAGTATGAGACGGCGCTGCGCGCAGCGTATCAGGCGAGGTAAAAAAATTGCCGCCCGAAAGGGCGGTGGGATGTCCCCCGAAAGGGGGACATTTTTTGCGCCCGGAGGGCGCGATTTCGCCGCGCCGGGGGCACGGCTGCGGTGTCACTGCAAAAACGGCACCTCCGGTGAATCCGGACAAAAATCGATAAACTGACAGGCGGAAATGTCAGTCAAAATATTTGTCCATCGCCTGCTTGGCGGCGGTGAGAATATCGGCAAGTGCTTGCGCCTGCCCTGCCGTACAGCGGCTGAGCACGTCCTCGATCTGCTGTGTGCCAGCAGCTTTTCCAGACGCAGGCGCGTCATACAGGAGTTCGTCGGCGCGCACATCCAGCGCAGCTGCAATGTCAGCGAAGACCTGTAGGCTCAGCTTGGTGTTGCCGGTCTCAATGTGGCTCATGTGCGTCGTAGAAATGCCGACACGTTCCGCAAGCACGTCCTGCGACAGTCCCAGCGCCTTGCGGTATTTTCGGATTCGCTGTCCGATCTGGTAATAGTCCATACAAAACCGCCTATTGGATTGAATTATAGCAATTTTCAATAATACAGCAGAAGCTTTAACTTTTGAGAAAAGTGATATATAGCAGTTTTCAAAATTAAAGCGCATATCCACAAGAACGAAACCACCCTGAACAGTCAGAAGGCGAAACCTTCTGAAAGGCGTGTTGGATCGCATTCGGAAGAGCCTCCAGTGACCTTGTCTTAGTCGGAACTTTTTCACACACATTTCGCATTCTCATTGTCTGTCCTCCAAATTTGCAGACCTTTGTCCCTGAAAGGTCAAATTCAGAAAAGCCGGGAACGCAAAACTTGATTTTTTAAACTTTTAGAGAAATAAAAAAGAGAAATCCAAGCAAAACACTTGAATTTCTCAATCATGGAGGTGCTGCCCAGATTTGAACTGGGGAATGAAGGTTTTGCAGACCTTTGCCTTACCACTTGGCCACAGCACCATGATATGAAAAAAGGAATGCAGAAAAGCATTCCTATTTTGTTTGGAGCGGGTGACGAGGCTCGAACTCGCTACCTCCACCTTGGCAAGGTGGCGCTCTACCGGATGAGCTACA
>CAKTVN010000077.1 GCA_934623545.1 uncultured Oscillospiraceae bacterium | reverse complement strand
GGTGCTCTGCCTCATCAAGCCTCAGTTTGAGGCGGGCAAGGAAAAGGTCGGGAAGAAGGGAGTCGTGCGCGACCCTGCGGTCCATGAGGAGGTCCTCGCGGCGTTTGTCGCGTTGGCGGATTCACTCCACTTCACCATCCGCGATCTGACGTTCTCGCCGGTCAAGGGACCGGAGGGGAACATTGAATTTCTGGCACATCTGTCGATGACGCCGGGAGAAGACCATTATCCGCCGCTTGCGGAGCTTGTTGCGCAGGCGCACGCGGCGCTGAAAGGATAGAGCATGAAGATCATTTTGACGCCGAATCCCTACCGGGACAAGCAGTTCCGCATCGTGGAGCAGGCGAAGAGCATTCTGGAGAGCGAGGGCGTGACGGTGCGCGTCTGCCTTCCGTTTGAGATCGACCGGAGCTACGCGCTCCCGCCGCAGCTGCACTTTTCCGATCTCAAGAAGGAAATTCGCGACGCGCAGATGCTGATCTGCTTCGGCGGCGACGGCACGATTTTGCACGCCTCCAAATTCGCGACCGCAAATCACATTCCGATCCTCGGCGTCAACATCGGCACGATGGGCTTCATCGCAGAGCTGGAATCCGGCGAGCTGGAGCTGCTGCGGAAGATCCCCAAGGGCGAATATACGCTTGAGCCGCGCAGTATGCTCGACGTCACCGTCACAAACGGCGCACAGACCCTCTTTCACGAGACGGCGCTCAACGACGCCGTGATCACCAAGGGCGCGATCGCGCGGGTCGTTCAGATCGGCATTTCGTGCGACGGCGTGGACGCGACCAGCTTCTCCGGCGACGGTGTGATCGTCTGTACGGCGACGGGATCTACCGCGTATTCCATGTCCGCAGGCGGACCGATCATGGAGCCGTCGGCAAAAAATCTGCTCATCACGCCGATCTGTGCGCACGCGATGCTCGCCAAGAGCATCGTCATCGGACCAAGGCGCGTCATTTCCATCCGCACCGGCAAGATCGGGCGGCACAACGCCTTTTTGTCCGTCGACGGCGGGCGTGCCTTCCGGCTCAGCCCCGGTGATGTGACGACCGTTACCTCCTCGGAGCAGATCACCCAGCTTGTCCGGCTGAAGGAAACGAGCTTTTTTGAGATCCTGAACCATAAATTTATCGATAAGCAGAGGTACTAACATGAAGTCCAAACGCCAGGAAAAGATTTTGCAGTTGATCCTCGACCACGACATCGAAACGCAGGAGCAGCTCCTGAGCGAGCTGCGCGAGGCGGGCTTCCAGACCACGCAGGCGACTATTTCCCGGGACATCAAGCAGCTGCGCATCATCAAGGAGCTCAGCTCCTCGGGCACATACCGCTACAGCGTGTCGTCAAAGCCGGTGGAGCATACCTTCTCGGCGAAGCTGAACATCATCTTCAAGCAGTGCCTGACGAGCGTCGACCACGCGCAGAACATCCTTGTCATCAAGACGATGCCGGGGCTTGCCTCGGCGGCGTGCTCGGCGCTGGACAAAATGAATCTGCCTGAGATCGTCGGAACGCTCGCGGGCGACGATACGGCGTTCATCGCCATGCGCGATGTGCAGTCGGCGGCGACGCTCTGCACAGAGCTTCGCGAGCAGATCACGCACTGAAGCGGGGGAGTGAACGATGCTCAACGTTCTGCACATTGAGAATATCGCGGTGATCGAACAGGCGGAGATCTGCTTTGACCGGGGCTTCAATGTGCTGACCGGCGAGACGGGTGCAGGCAAGTCCATTGTCATCGACGCCATCTCCGCCATCCTTGGCGAGCGGACCTACCGCGACGTCATCCGCACCGGCGCGGACCGCGCGTTTGTCAGCGCCGTCTTTACCGCGACGCCTGAGCTGCCGTGGTTTTCCGAAAACCAGATCGATTATGACCCAGACGAGCTTCTGATCCAGCGTGAAATTTATCCGGACGGCAAAAATGTCTGCCGCGTCAACGGACGACCGGTCACGGTCTCCATCCTCAAACGCCTTGGTGCGCAGCTGATCAACATCCACGGACAGCATGACTCCCAGCAGCTGTTTGACGAGGCGTCGCACCTTGCGTATCTCGACCTCTTCGCGCGCGACGACGCGCTGCTGGAGGCATACGGCGAAAAATACCGCGCGGTGCAGGCGCTGCGTCATGAGATCGACCGGCTGTCGATGGACGAGAGCGAAAAGCTCCGCCTGGTCGAGACGCTGAAATTCCAGATCGAGGAGATCGAGCGCGCAGATGTGCGCGCGGGCGAGGACGAGGAGCTGGAGGCGCGGCGGCGTGTGCTGCAAAACGCGGAAAAGATCACCGGCGCGCTTCAGGGGGCGCTTTCGGCGCTCTACGGCGACGAATCGACCACCGGCGCAGCGGAGCTTCTGTCCGGCGCGGAGCAGGCGCTTTCGCGCGTGCAGCGCGTGGACGACGCGATCGCGGCGCTGCACCAGAAGGTCTCGGACCTGATGTATGCCGCGCAGGACGCGGCGGAGGAGCTGCGCGACCGGCTGGATGGGCTGAGCTACTCGGAGGAGGAGCTGGAGCAGATCGAGTCGCGGCTGGATACGCTCCACCGGCTCAAGCGTAAATACGGCGGCTCGTGCGAGGAAATCCTGCGCTTTCTCGAAAACGCGCGGACGCAGCTCGACGAGATCGAATTTGCCTCCGACCGCATCGAGCGCCTTCAGAAGAAGCTCGCTTCCGCCGAAAAGGATGCGCGTGACGCGGCAATGAAGCTGCGCGCAGCGCGGCAGGAGACGGCGCTGCGCCTTCAGGCGCGCATCCAGAAGGAGCTTGCGCAGCTGGATATGCCGAAAATTCAGTTTGTGTGCCAGTTTGAAGAAATTCCGCTTGCGCCGAATGGCGCGGACGCGGCGCGCTTTCTGATGTCGGCGAACGTCGGCGAGGCACTCAAGCCGCTCAGCAAGGTCGCCTCCGGCGGCGAGCTGGCGCGCATCATGCTCGCGATGAAAAACGTCCTCGCAGAGCAGGATGCCGTCCCGACGCTGATCTTTGACGAGGTCGACGCCGGCGTCAGCGGCAGAGCCGCGCAGAAGGTCGCGGAAAAGCTTGCGGACGTGGCAAAGAACAAGCAGGTGCTCTGCGTGACGCATCTGCCGCAGATCGCGGCGATGGCGGACGCGCATTTCATCGTCGAAAAGCGCATCGAGTGCGAGCGGACCTATACGAGCGTCCTGCGCCTCGACCGTGCGCAGCGCCGGCGCGAGCTGGCGCGCATCACTGGCGGCGCGGAGATCACGCCTGTGCTGCTCGACGGCGCGGAGGAGCTGCTTGCCGCAGCGGAGCGCTATAAGGGATAACGAAAAGAAACATCGAGCCGCCTTCGGAACATACCGGAGAGCGGCTCGGCTTTCGTTTGCGGATTGAAAGCGGACAGCGTTTGTGCTAAACTAAAGACGATCTATCGATCATTTCAAATCTCCGGTCATGAAAAGGAACGATCTGTATGAAGCTGATGATTCTGGACGGCAATAGCATTCTCAACCGCGCGTTTTACGGTGTGCGTATCCTCACCACCAGGGACGGGCTGTGCACCAACGCGATCTATGGGTTTCTGAACATTCTCGAGCGGCTGCGCAAGGAAGAACAGCCGGAGGCGCTGTGCGTCGCGTTCGATCTCAAGGCGCCGACCTTCCGGCACCTGCAATACGAGGGCTATAAGGCGACGCGCCATCCCATGCCGGAGGAGCTTGCGATGCAGCTGCCGTATATGAAGGACGTGCTGCGCGCGATGCGCATCCCGATCTACGAATGCGAGGGCTGGGAGGCAGACGACGTGCTCGGCACCGCCGGCAAAAAATGCGGCGAAGCCGGTTGGGACTGCGTGATCGTGACCGGCGACCGCGACAGTCTTCAGCTCATCGATGACCACGTCCATGTCAAGCTCATCACCTCCAAAGCCGGGCAGACGCTCACGACGCTCTATGACGAGGAGAAATTTACGCAGGAATACGGCTTCGAGCCGAAGCGCCTGATCGATCTGAAGAGCCTGATGGGCGACAGCTCAGACAACATCCCCGGCGTCGCGGGCGTCGGACCGAAGACGGCGACCGACCTTCTGCTGCGCTTCGGGACGCTCGACGGCATCTATCAAAATCTCCCGGAGATCAAGGAAACACTCCGAAAAAAGCTCGAAAACGACCGGGACAAAGCGTATCTTTCCTATGATCTTGCGACCATCCGGTGCAGCGCCCCGGTCTCGTTCTCACCGGAAGAAAATCTGGTGCGCGAGCCGGATACCGGCGCACTGTACGATCTTTTCACAAAGCTGGAATTTGTGAAGCTCATCGACCGCTATCATCTGCGCCCGGATCTGAACCGCGCGGAGGAAAAAACGGAGTATGTGCAGGGCGAATGCACCGCCGAGACGCCTGCGACGCTGGCGCGTGCAAAGGAGCTTCTTCGGGAGCTTGCGGCACAGCCGTATGTGTCCGTGCTGGTCGAGGATGGGCTTTCCGGCGTCTCGGCGGACATCCCGGACGCTGGGAAGATGGTGTATTTCAGCCGCGAGGCGCTGGGAAAAGACTATGAGGCGGCTTTGGCGGAGCTTTTCTCAGATAAAATACAAAAGGCGTCGCACGACGTGAAGTCGCTGATGCGGCAGCTTCTGGACGCGCATCTTCCGATCGAGGGCTTCTGCTTTGACACGGCGCTTGCCGCCTACCTCATCGACCCGACGCAGGGGCACTATGAGCTGGAGCGTCTGACTGTTTCCTATCTCAATTTCGAGCCGGCAAAGCCGAACGCGGAGGAGGTCGGAGAGACGCCGGCGCGGCTTGCCGCGCTCTTCAGCCGCACGGCATCCGTCTCCGCGCTCGTCGAGCCGATGCAGGAGAAGCTGCGCAGCATGGAGCTGGAACGGCTTTTCGAGGAGGTCGAGCTTCCGCTCTGTCCGGTGCTCGCGCGAATGGAGCATGAGGGCGTCGCCGCGGACCAGTTCGCGCTGATGTCCTTCGGGCAGATGCTTTCCGAGCGCATCGACGCGACGCAGGAGGCGGTCTATCGCTACGCGGGCGAGGAATTTAACATCAATTCCACCAAAAAGCTCGGCGAAATTCTCTTTGAGCGCCTCGGTCTGCCGCCTGTCAAGAAGACAAAGAGCGGCTACTCCACGAATGCGGAGGTGTTGGAAAAGCTGCGCGCGCGGCACCCGATCGTGCAGTGCGTGCTCGACTACCGGATGCTCACGAAGCTCAAGTCGACCTATGCCGACGGGCTTCTGAAGCAGATCGCGGAGGATGGGCGCATCCATACGACCTTCCAGAATACCGTGACCGCGACGGGGCGGTTGTCCTCCACGGACCCGAACCTTCAGAACATCCCCGTGCGCACGGAGCTTGGAAGCGAGATCCGCAAAATGTTCATCCCGCGCGACGGCTGGGTCTTCGTCGACGCGGACTACAGCCAGATCGAGCTGCGGGTGCTGGCGCACATCGCTGACGACCGGCGGATGCAGGAGGCGTTCCGCTCCGGCATGGACATCCACACCGCGACGGCGGCGCAGGTCTTCGGCGTCGCGCCGGAGGACGTCACACCGCTCATGCGCCGCCACGCAAAGGCGGTCAACTTCGGCATCGTCTATGGCATTTCCGCCTATTCGCTGTCTGAGGACATTGGCGTCTCGGTCGCCGAGGCGAAGCAGTATATCGAAAATTATCTCAGAAATTACGAGGGCGTGCGCGACTACATGAAGCGCATCGTCGAAACAGCCAAGCGCGACGGATACGTCAGCACCATGCTCGGGCGGCGGCGCGAGCTGCCCGAGCTCAAGAGCTCGAACTTCAATCTCCGCTCCTTCGGCGAGCGCGTGGCGCTCAATACGCCCATTCAGGGGACGGCAGCCGACATCATCAAGATCGCCATGATCCGCGTCGACAAGGCGCTGCGCGAGAAAAAGCTACGCGCAAAGCTCATCTTGCAGGTGCATGACGAGCTGATCGTCGAGTGCCCGCTGGCGGAGGAACAAACGGTCGCTGAGATCGTCAAATATGAAATGGAACACGTCATGCAGCTGCGCGTGCCGCTGCTGGCGGAGGCAAAGTCCGGCGTGAGCTGGTATGAGGCGAAATGATGGAGTATCAGATCGTCCCAATGGCGGCGCGCCATGTCGCGCCCATCGCCGCGCTGGAGCAGCAATGCTTTTCCGACCCGTGGAGCGAGGCGGCGATCGCACCGGAGCTTGAAAATCCGCTAAGCCTCTGGCTCGTCGCAGAGCAGGACGATACCTTGCTCGGCTACATCGGGAGCCAGAGCGTCCCGCCGGAGGCGGACATGATGAACCTCGCGGTCGCGCCGGAGGCGCGGCGGCAGGGCATCGCGGAAGCCCTCGTTCATGCGCTGGAAGCGGCGCTGCGGGAAAAGGGAACGGAAAGCCTGACGCTGGAGGTGCGTGTGTCCAATCTTCCGGCGCGCACGCTGTATGAAAAGCTCGGCTTCGAGCCCGTCGGGCTGCGAAAGAACTACTATTTTCATCCGAAGGAGGATGCCTGCATCCTCAGAAAGGACTGGAACCAATGAACATCCTATCCATAGAATCCTCCTGCGACGAGACCGCCGTCGCCATCGTGCGCGACGGGCGCGAGATCCTGACCGACTGCATTGCCTCGCAGGTCGAGATCCACAAGCTCTATGGCGGCGTCGTGCCGGAGATCGCCTCACGCAAGCACATTGAGGCGATCTACGCCCTTGCCGATCAGGCGCTCGAGACGGCGAAGCTGACGCGCGAGGACATCGACGCGGTCGCCGTGACCTATGCGCCGGGGCTCATCGGCGCAGTGCTGGTCGGCGTCAATTTTGCGAAGGCGGCGGCGCTGGCGCTGGATGTCCCGCTGGTGCCGGTGCATCATATCCGCGGGCACATCGCGGCGAATTACCTCGCCTATCCGGAGCTCGAGCCGCCGTTCGTGTGCCTCGTCGTCTCCGGCGGACACAGCCTGATCGTCGACGTGCAGTCGTACACCGAAATGCGCATTCTCGGCACGACGCGCGACGATGCTGCGGGGGAGTGCTTTGACAAGGTCGCGCGCGTGCTCGGGATGCCGTATCCCGGCGGCGCGGCGCTCGACAAAATGGCGCAGAGCGGCGACGATCAGAAATATCCGATGCCGCACAGTCATGTCGCCGGGAGCGAGATGGATATGTCCTTTTCCGGGCTCAAGACGGCGGCGCTGAATCTCATCCACAACGCCGGGCAGAAGGGCGAGCCGCTCGACATTCCGTCGCTCTGCGCCTCGTTCTCCAAGGCGGTCAGCGACACGCTCGTCCCGCGCACGATGCAGGCGCTGCGCCAGACCGGCTATCGCAAGCTTGCCATCGCGGGCGGCGTCGCGGCAAATTCGCGCATCCGGCATGATTTTGAAGAGGCTTGCCGTCGTGAGGGCGCGACGCTCTACCGCCCGCCGCTGAGC